>NZ_JBIWEL010000030.1:39109-83736 GCF_044762525.1 Pseudomonas sp. NPDC096950
TATAAAGACCTGAACACCGACGACTACCGCATCACCTCCAAGCTCGGCACCACCGGCGAAATGGTCGCCAAGAAGCTGATCTCCAAAGCCAAGTACCACGGCTACGACAACGAGCAGGAAGCCGTGCTCGACGTGGTCAACGGCAAGGCCGACGCCTTCATCTACGACGCCCCGTACAACGTGGTCGCGGTGAACAAGGTCGGCGCCGGCAAACTGGTGTTCCTCGACAAGCCGTTCACCTACGAGCCGCTGGCCTTCGGTCTGAAGAAGGGTGACTACGACAGCATCAATTTCATTAACAACTTCCTGCACCAGATCCACGAAGACGGCACCTACGACCGCATCCATGACAAGTGGTTTAAAGACACTGCGTGGCTCAAGGACATGGAATAAGGGCCCGGTCAGATAGACCGCGTCGCCCTCATTCGCGAGCAAGCCCGCTCCCACATGGGAATGCATTTCCCTGTGGGAGCGGGCTTGCTCGCGAAGACGGCCTCCCTGGCGACACAAAATCCGGAATCTTCAGAGTAAAATGAAACAGAAAACCTCCCAACTGCCCTGGCACGTGCTGACCGTGCTCGTGCTCATCGGCCTGGCCGGCGCGTTGTATTACGCCACCTCGCTGATGTCCTACGAATGGCGCTGGAACCGCGTGCCGCAGTACTTCGCCTACCACGCCGAAGAATCCCAGCGCGCCGCCGACATCTCGACGGTCAGCGAACTGGTGCGCAAGGGCGATAAAGCCGACGTCACCTTGCGCAATGATGCGGGCGACGAACAACACCTGACCGTCGACGAAAACAGCCTGCAAGTCGCCCAGGGCGATGACGTGGCGGAAGGCGACGTGATCGGCGTCACCCGCCATTGGGCCGCCGGACCGTTGCTGTGGGGCCTGTGGACCACGTTGTGGCTGTCCGCGGTGTCGGGCGTGCTCGGTCTGTTGATCGGCCTGGCCACCGGCCTGTGCCGCCTCTCGAACAACCCGACCCTGCGCGACCTCTCGACCATTTACGTCGAACTGGTGCGCGGTACGCCGTTGCTGGTGCAGATCTTCATTTTCTACTTCTTCATCGGCACGGTGATGAACCTGTCCCGGGAATTCGCTGGGATCGCTGCGCTGTCGCTGTTCACTGGCGCCTATGTGGCGGAGATCATCCGCTCCGGCGTGCAGTCGATTGCCCGTGGCCAGAACGAAGCCGCGCGCTCCCTCGGTTTGAGCGCCGGCCAGTCGATGCGCCACGTAGTGCTTCCACAAGCGTTGAAACGCGTGCTGCCGCCACTGGCCGGGCAGTTCATCAGTCTGGTGAAAGACACCTCGCTGGTGTCGGTGATCGCGATTACCGAGCTGCTGAAAAGCGGCCGCGAAGTCATCACCACCTCGTTCTCGCCGTTCGAAATCCTGTTCTGCGTGGCCGGGCTGTACCTGTTGATCAACCTGCCGCTGTCGAAAATCGCCAGCCGGCTTGAGCGGAGGCTCGCGCAAAGTGATTGAAGTCCGCGATCTGGTAAAAGTCTTCGACACCCGTGGCCAGGTGGTGCGCGCGGTGGATAACGTTTCCACCCAAGTGGCCAGGGGCGAAGTGCTGGTGGTGATCGGCCCGTCCGGCTCCGGCAAATCGACCTTCCTGCGTTGCCTCAATGGCCTGGAGGCGTTCGATTCGGGCTCGGTGAGCATCGACGGTCTGCAACTGGCCGATCCGAAAACCGACGTGAACGCCTATCGCCGGGAAGTCGGCATGGTGTTCCAGCATTTCAACCTGTTCCCGCACATGACCGTGCTGGAAAACCTCTGCCTGGCCCAGAAAGTCGTGCGCAAGCGTGGCAAGAAAGAGCGCGAGGCCAAGGCTTTGGCGTTGCTGGAAAAGGTCGGCATTGCGCAGAAGGCCAACGAGTTTCCGTCACGGCTGTCCGGCGGCCAACAACAGCGCGTGGCGATTGCCCGGGCGCTGGCCATGGAACCGAAGGTCATGCTGTTCGATGAGCCAACCTCGGCGCTGGACCCGGAAATGGTCGGTGAAGTGCTGGACGTAATGAAAACCCTGGCCGTGGAAGGCATGACCATGGTCTGCGTCACCCATGAAATGGGCTTTGCCCGGGAAGTGGCGGACCGGGTGCTGTTCTTCGATCACGGAAAATTGCTGGAAGACGCCTCGCCGGCGGAGTTCTTCGACGCGCCGAAGGATCCTCGGGCGCAGGCATTTTTGCGGCAGGTTCTCTGACTTCAGCGTCAGTCAGATCGCTTTCGCGAGCAGGCTCGCTCCCACAGGGGTTGTGCGTCAGACACAAATTTTGTGTACGCCGCCGATCAATGTGGGAGCGAGCCTGCTCGCGAATGGCATCACCTCAAACTTTGAACCTGCCAACCAACATCTGCAAATGCGTCCCCAGCCGCGCCAGCTCAACGCTGGACGCCGCGGTCTCTTCACTCGCCGCCGAGGTCTGCTCGGACACATCCCGAACATTCAGCACGCTGCGGTTGATCTCTTCAGCCACGGCGCTCTGTTGCTCCGCCGCAGCGGCGATCTGCTGGTTCATCGACTGAATCGCCGACACCGTGCGGGTAATGCTTTCCAGCGAGCCACCGGCGCGGCGGGTCAGTTCGACGCTGCTGTCGGTCAGGCTGCGGCTGTTGTCCATGATGGTCGCGACTTGCTGAGTGCCGGTTTGCAGGCCAACGATCAGCTCTTCGATTTCTTCGGTGGACTTCTGGGTGCGCTGCGCGAGGCTGCGAACTTCGTCGGCGACCACCGCAAAACCGCGTCCGGCCTCGCCGGCACGGGCGGCTTCGATGGCGGCGTTGAGCGCCAGCAGGTTGGTCTGTTGCGCCACGGACTTGATCACGTCGAGCACGCTGCCGATCTTGTCGCTTTCGCGCTTCAGGTCGCTCATGGCCACCGTGGAGTTGCCGACTTCGATGGCCAGGCGCTCAATCTGGGCGATGGCTTCACCGACCACCTTGTCGCCTTCGCGGGCCTGTTGATCGGCGGCGACAGCGGCTTCGGAGGCTTCTTCAGCATTGCGCGCGACTTCCTGCACAGTGGCGGTCATCTCGTGCATGGCAGTGGCCACCTGATCGGTTTCCACCTTCTGGCTGTTGACCCCGGCGCTGGTCTGCTCGGTGACGGCGGACAGTTCTTCGGCGGCGCTGGCGATTTGCGTGACGCCATCGCTGATGCCGCCGATCAACTCGCGCAGGCCCAGGGTCATGCTCTGCATGGCGCGCTGGAGCTGGCCGAGTTCATCCTGACGTTCGGAAATCAGGTTGTGGGTCAGGTCGCCAGCGGCCACGCGTTCGGCCACTTTCAGGGTCTGGCTCAACGGAATGACGATCTGGCGGGTGATTGCCCAGGCAGCGAGCAAGCCAAACGCCAGGGCGAGCACGGTGGCCATCAGCAGCAGGTTTTTGGCGTGTGCGGCATCGGTGTCACGCACGACGGTTTGCGACACGGTCAGTTTCTTGCTTACGTCGGACAGAATGTCGCCTTGCTCGCCCATGCGCTTGAGCGCGGCGGCACTGGCCACTTGGGAGTCCCGGTACTGGCTGACGGCGGCGCGATAGGCCTTGAGGGATTCGGTGGCCTGTTGCAGGTTGGCGGCGAACTGCTCCGGCACTTTGCCCGGCAGGCTCTCGAGGTTTTTCAGGGCGTTGTCGATGGCGTCCAGCGCAGGCTGCTCGGCCTCGGTCTTGGCGCTGTAGGTGTAGCCGCGTACCTGGAAGCGCGCTTGCTGGATCAGCTTGCTCAGGTCGATCACGCTGTTGAACTGGGCGACGCTGTCGCCTTGCAGCAGGGCCTTCTCGACCTCAGCGACCTTGGCCACGGCGTTGTCGGCGGTAGCGCCGAGTTTGCTGCGCGCGTCTTCGCGGTTGGCACCGGCCTGGGTCATGGCGATAAAGGCTTGCTTGTACTGGCTGACGGCGGCCAGTTGCTGGTCGATCATCGCGATGTCGGTGGGTTGTTCGATCAGCTTGCGCGCGGTTTGCAGGCCGGCGTCGAGTTGGCCCAGCAAGTCGTTGACCGCACCGGGGCCTTGTTCGCCACGGCGCATTTCGTAGTCCAGGCGTGCCAGGCGCAGGTCTTTGGTCAGGTCATTGAGGCTGGCGATGAACCCGAGCTTGTCGCCACGGCTCATCACACCCGTCAGGCCGGTCCAGCCGGTGAAGGTGATCAACAAGGTCAGGAGCAGGACGAGACCGAAGCCGACACCCAGTTTGCGATTAACGCTTACGTTTCCCAGTTTTTCGGCTAGCCAACGGTACATGCTGCTACTCCCCTCGGACCACAATTTGGTTTTATGAGGGCTGTATCGGCTGGCGAGCAGGAATCTGTAGGACGACGAATACCCCTGTGAGCGGGCTTGCTCGCGAATGCAGTCTGTCAGTTGATTGAGATGTCGACTGACACACCGCTTCGCGAGCAAGCCCGCTCCCACAAGGTTCTGTACCTGGCTTTAGAAGAGGCGGGCGAGCAGGGCGGTAACGGCGGTTTCGACTCGCAGGATGCGATCACCGAGTTGCACCGGCTGCAAACCGGACTTGCCCAGCAATTCGATTTCGTAAGGAATCCAGCCACCTTCCGGTCCGATCGCCAGGGTCACCGGTTCGTCCAGACCACGGGGGCAGGGCGGGTAGTTGCCGGGATGGCCGACCAGGCCGAGGGTGCCTTCGGTGATCGCAGGCAATCGGTCCTCAACAAACGGCTTGAAGCGCTTCTCGATGACCACTTCCGGCAGCACGCTGTCCCGGGCCTGTTCCAGACCGAGGATCAATTGCTCGCGAATTGCTTCCGGCTCCAGGAACGGCGTTTGCCAGAAGCTCTTCTCGACGCGATAGCTGTTCACCAGCACGATGCGTGGCACACCCATGGCGGCCACGGTCTGAAACACCCTACGCAGCATTTTCGGGCGTGGCAGGGCCAACACCAGAGTCAGCGGCAGCTTGGCCGATGGCTGTTGATCGAGAACCACGCGTAATTCAGCTTCACCGGCGTCCAGGCGCAGCACTTCCGCCGAACCCATCAACCCGCCGATGCGGCCGACACGCATGCTGTCGCCGACTTCGCAGCGATGAACTTCCTGCATGTGCGTCAGCCGGCGATCACGCAGGATCACCCGGTCGGCCGCAATGAAATCGGCCTCTTCGAGGAGCAGCAGGTTCACGGCTGGGTCGCTGGCGGCTGGTCGTTGTGATCGTCAGCCGGTTGGTCGTCCGGGTGTTCGCCGCGCTTGCTGACCAGGCCACCGAAGAGGATGCCGATCTCGAACAGCAACCACATCGGTACGGCCAACAGCGTCTGGGAGAAGATGTCCGGCGGGGTCAGGATCATGCCGACCACGAAGCAGCCGATGACCACGTACGGGCGGATTTTCTTCAGGTATTTGACGTCGACCACGCCGATCCACACCAGCAGCACCACGGCCACCGGGATCTCGAACGCCACGCCGAAGGCGAAGAACAGCGTCATGACGAAATCGAGGTAACTGGTGATGTCGGTCATCATTTCCACGCCGGCCGGGGTGGCGGCGGCGAAGAACTTGAAGATCAGTGGGAACACCAGGTAGTAGGCGAACGCCATGCCGGTGTAGAACAGCATGATGCTGGAGATCAGCAGCGGCACGGCGATGCGCTTCTCGTGCTTATACAGGCCCGGCGCGATGAAACCCCAGATCTGGTGCAGGATCACCGGGATCGCCAGGAACAGCGAGACCATCATCGTCAGCTTCAGCGGTGTCAGGAACGGCGACGACACGTCGGTGGCGATCATCGTTGCGCCGGCGGGCAGGTACGCCCGCAGGGGCGTCGAGACGAATGTGTAGATCTGCTGGGTGAACGCGAACAACCCGGCGAAGATGATGAAAATCGCCGCTACACAGCGCAGCAGGCGGGTACGCAACTCGGTGAGGTGCGAAACCAGCGGCATGTGCTGGTCGTTTTCAGGAAGTTCGCTCATGGGGCTCGCGGCGGCAGTGTAGGGTCATGAGGGGCGGGAGTAACGGGCGCCGCCACGGGAGCAACAGGTTCTACGGGTGTCGGCGCGGGGACGACAGGCGCGGGCTCGACGCCACCCAGGGTGGCCACCGATTCGGTGCCCGGCGCATGAATCGTCGGCTCCGCCACCGGTTCAACCGGCGGCACCGGCGTGGCTTCCTGCTGGGTCGGCGTGAAAATCTTCCGCGCCTCCTGCTCCAGCGACAGAATGTGCTCGTTGTGCAGTTGCCGACGAATCTCGTCGGCACCGATTTCACGTTCAACTTCCTGTTTGATCGCGTTGAAGCTGCGCTTCAGCCGCCCGATCCACAGACCGGCGGTGCGCGCAGCGCCCGGCAAACGCTCGGGGCCCAGCACCAGCAAGGCAACGAGGCCGACGAGCAGCAGTTCAGAGAAGCTGATACCAAACATTAGTCAGTGCTCACACGTCTTTGCGGATCGGCTCTTCGACTTTCTGTGCCTGCACGTCGATGGTGTGCGGCTGGTTCAGTGGCGAGGTCGTGGTTGGTTGAGCCGGTGGCACCGGTTGCGCCGGGGTCACGGTCGGATCCGCTGGTTTTTCTTCATCGTTCATGGCTTTGCGAAAGCCCTTGATCGACTCGCCGACGTCAGTGCCGAGGTTTTTCAGTTTCTTGGTGCCGAACACCAGCACCACGACAACCAGGATGACGATCCAGTGTTTCCAGTCAAAAATGCCCATGTTGCTGCTCCTCTCTAATAGTTGTTCAGGCGGACGGACGCGAGGCTTTCTCGGCGTGTCCGGACAGACCGAAGCGACGGTCCAGCTCATCGAGCACAGCCTGTGGATGCTGCCCCAGTTGGGCGAGCATGACCATGCTGTGGAACCACAAATCGGCGGTCTCGTAGATCACGTCGCTGCAGTCACCGCTGATGGCGGCGTCCTTGGCGGCAATGATGGTCTCGACCGACTCTTCGCCGACTTTTTCCAGAATCTTGTTCAAGCCCTTGTGGTACAGGCTGGCGACATACGAGCTGTCGGCGGCGGCGCCTTTGCGCTCTTCCAGTACCTGAGCCAGACGAGTCAGAGTGTCACTCATGTGTGTGTCCTGCGGAATAGATGGCGTGCGGATCTTTCAGGACCGGGTCGACGGTTTTCCAGTCGCCGTTCTCGAAGACGCGGTAGAAGCAGCTCTGGCGGCCGGTATGGCAGGCGATGTCGCCGATCTGCTCGACCATCAGGATGATCACGTCGGCGTCGCAGTCCAGGCGCATCTCATGCAGGGTCTGCACATGACCGGACTCTTCACCCTTGCGCCACAACTTGCCACGGGAACGCGACCAGTAAATGGCGCGGTTCTCGGCAGCGCTCAGCTCCAGCGCTTCGCGGTTCATCCAGGCCATCATCAGGACGCGCCCGGTCTTGTGATCCTGGGCAATCGCCGGCACCAGGCCATCTGCGTCCCACTTGATCTCGTCCAGCCAGTTTTTCATCTTCGACTCCGACAGCGGGCCCGACACTTCATTAGTCGGGCAGGCGTTCAAACAGTGTGCCAGCGTGCGATGGCTCTGGCTATCGGCGAACGACCAGATACAAACCGACAATCATCATGATCCCGGCGGGCCAGTGCCCCAGATCATTCAGCGGGCCACCGGCAGCGAGTACCGCGCCACCGCCCAAGTGTGCGCAACCGAGCAACCGCAGGAACCAGTCGTCCTTGCGTCGATGCCACGGTGGCGGCGGGTCGTAGGCGTGGGGCTGGGACATGCGTTCCAGCAGGTCGCGGGCCATGTTGGCCAGGTGCGGCAGTTGCTCGAACTGGCTCTGCACGTTGCCGATCAAGGCTTTGGGGCTGACTCGCTCGCGCATCCAGCGCTCGAGGAATGGCTGGGCGGTGTTCCACAGATCCAGATCCGGGTACAGCTGACGGCCCAGGCCTTCGATGTTCAGCAGGGTTTTCTGCAAAAGAACAAGCTGCGGCTGCACTTCCATGTTGAAGCGGCGAGCGGTCTGGAACAGGCGCATCAGCACCTGGCCGAAGGAAATATCTTTTAACGGTTTTTCAAAGATCGGCTCGCATACGGTCCGGATCGCCGCTTCGAATTCGTTGAGTTTGGTTTCCGCCGGCACCCAGCCTGAATCGATGTGCAACTGGGCCACACGCCGGTAATCCCGCTTGAAGAAGGCGAACAGGTTGCGCGCCAGGTAATCCTGGTCTTCCGGGGTCAGGCTGCCGACGATGCCGCAGTCGATCGCAATGTACTGCGGGCTCCACGGATTCACGGTGCTGACGAAAATGTTGCCCGGGTGCATGTCGGCGTGGAAGAAGCTGTCGCGGAACACCTGGGTGAAGAAGATCTCCACGCCGCGTTCGGCGAGCATTTTCATGTCCGTGCGCTGGTCGGCAAGGGTGGCCAGGTCGGTGACCTGGATCCCGTAGATACGCTCCATCACCAGCACTTTCGGCCGGCACCAGTCCCAATAGACTTGCGGCACGTACAGCAGCTCCGAGCCTTCGAAGTTGCGCTTCAACTGGCTGGCGTTGGCCGCTTCGCGCAACAGGTCGAGTTCGTCGTAGATGGTTTTTTCGTAGTCCTGGACCACGTCCACCGGGTGCAGCAGACGCGCATCGGCCGAGAGTTTTTCGGCGGCGCGGGCGAGGATGAACAGCCACGCCAGGTCCTGGGCGATGATCGGTTTCAGGCCCGGGCGGATCACTTTGACGACGACTTCTTCACCGGTTTTCAGTTGCGCGGCGTGTACCTGCGCTACCGAGGCCGACGCCAACGGTTCGACGTCGAAACGGCTGAAGACTTCGCTGATCTTTTTGCCGAGCTGCTCTTCGATCAGTTTGATCGAGACTTGCGAGTCGAACGGCGGCACCCGGTCCTGCAGCTTCATCAGCTCATCGGCGATGTCTTCCGGCAGCAGGTCGCGGCGGGTGGACAGGATTTGCCCGAACTTGATGAAAATCGGCCCCAGGTCCTGCAACGCCAGGCGCAATCGCGCGCCACGGCTCAGGTCCAGGGTCTTGCGCGGGAACCAGCGCCACGGCAAGGCATAGCGCAGCGCCAGCAGAAACCAGGGCAGCGGCAGGGCGAACAGCAGGTCATCGAGGCGGTAGCGGATCACGACGCGCTGGATGCGCAACAAACGGCGGACGGCAAGCAGCTTCATGCGTTATCGCTTGGGTCGAGGGATCGGGAAAGGCGCTCGAAACGCGCCTCGAGACGTTCCAGATCGAGTTTGATCTGGTCCAGTTCACTGAAACGGGCTTCGGCTTCGCGCTGCCCGACGAGGGTACGCGACTCTTCGGCCAGGTATTCGCCAAGGTTCTGGTTCAGGCTGGCGAACCCTTGCTGATAAAAACGTGCGCGGCTGCGCAGGTGGCCACCGACCAGTTGCGTGGCCACCGGTCCGAGCCAGCGTGAGAGTTCGTACTCCCAGTCCAGCTCAAGGTCTTGCAAGACCGCCGCCAGCTCCAGCAGCACGCCGCTGTCGCCATCGAGTTCGACTTCCGGGCCGTGCAGCACCGAGGTCTTGTCCTTGCTCAGCGCCAGTTTCAACAGGCTCGAGGCCGGCGCACGCAAAGTGCAGTCGGCGCCGGTTTCCCATTGCGAGGCGAGCATCAGGCCTTCATCGCTGGGCAGGATGAATAGCTGTAATGCCGGGCTGCGGCAATCGACGGCAATCACCCGGCCGCTCAAATGCGCCAGGCGCGGCAGCGCCGTGCTGTCGAGACGCAGCACCCGGTTCAGACCGAGTTCAACGCTGGCGAGCAGGCCGGCCAGCAACATCAGGGCTTGATGCCGCGGTGCAGGGCGACGATGCCTGCGGTCATGTTGTGGTAGGTCACGCGGTCGAAACCTGCCTCGACCATCATCGACTTCAGGGTTTCCTGATTCGGGTGCATGCGGATCGATTCGGCCAGGTAGCGATAGCTTTCCGAGTCGTTGGTGATCAGCTTGCCCATCAGCGGCATGAAGGCGAACGAGTAGGCGTCGTAGGCTTTGGACATCAGCGCGTTGGTCGGCTTGGAGAATTCCAGCACCAGCAAGCGACCGCCCGGCTTGAGGACGCGCAGCATCGAACGCAAGGCGTCTTCTTTATGGGTGACGTTGCGCAGGCCGAAGGCGATGGTCACGCAGTCGAAATGGTTGTCCGGGAACGGCAGCTTTTCCGCGTCGGCCTGGACAAATTCGACGTTGCCGGCCACACCGAGGTCCAGCAGGCGGTCACGACCGACCTTGAGCATGGATTCGTTGATGTCGGCCAACACCACCTGGCCGGTCGGGCCCACGAGGTGCGAGAACTTCTTGGTCAGGTCGCCAGTACCGCCGGCGATGTCCAGCACGCGGTTACCGGTGCGAACGCCCGACAGCTCGATCGCGAAACGCTTCCACAGACGGTGCATGCCGCCCGACAGGAGGTCGTTCATCAAGTCGTACTTGGCGGCTACCGAGTGGAAAACCTCAGCGACTTTTTCCGCTTTTTGGCTTTCCGGAACGTTTTTGAAACCGAAGTGAGTGGTGGGTTCGGCATCGCTGCCTTTGCGCTGATCAGTCATATCGCTGTCACCAGAAGAGAATGCGGGACATTCTAATCCCGGTGGCCTGCTTTGTCTTGGCAACACTGAAGGTAAGATAGGCAACCGCCGGGACGTTTTGCCGCAGAGACGGTCAAGATGCTTCAGGAAAGTATCCATAAAGCAGGAGTCATTCGATGGCCCGAATTAGTGTTGAGCGTGCCCATGGCCTGGGCAAGGAAGCGGCCCGCGAGAAAGCCGATCTGTTGGCGCAGAAACTGTCCGAGCAATATGGCCTGGAGCCTTCGTGGTCCGGCGATACCCTGAACCTCAAGCGCTCGGGCGTGAAAGGCGCGGTGTTGGTGGGCGAGGATTCGATCAAGGTGGATGTCGAACTGGGCCTGATGATGTCGGCCATGAGCGGCATGATCAAATCGGAAATCGAAAAGGCGCTGGATAAAGCGTTGGCTTGACCGGCAATCGATTTGCACATGCATTCCCCTGTGGGAGCGGGCTTGCTCGCGAATTCAGTCTGTCAGTTGACCAAGATGTTGACTGACACGACGCCTTCGCGAGCAAGCCCGCTCCCACAGTTTTTTTTGCGGTGTGCCCAAGGTTTTATGTCAGTTGTTAGGGTGCCGTTTCTAATTTTTCTCCCTACTTTGTGCATGAGCCCGACACTTTCGCGGGCAGTTCCTCAAACCTTCTGCGCGTGAGGTGCACCATGGCCAAAGTTATTTTGAAGAAAAAAATCGACGCATCGACCACTGCTCTGGGCGACGTCAAATCCTATGCCCGCAAGATCTGGCTGGCAGGCCTGGGGGCCTACACCAAGGTCGGCCAAGAGGGCAGCGAGTACTTTCAAGAGTTGATCAAGGCTGGTCAAACTGTTGAAACCAAAGGCAAAAAAGCAGTTGCCGAGAAACTTGAAGCCGCTAACTCAGAGATCGAAGAAGCCAAGAGTGAAGTGAGCACTTTCAAAGGCAAGGTCGAAGTTCAACTCGACAAGGTCGAGAAGGCTTTTGACTCGCGTGTCGCAAGTGCCTTGAATCGTATCGGCATTCCGTCTAAACATGACGTTGAGACACTCTCTGCTAAGCTCGATGAGCTGACGGCATTGCTCGAACGCGTCGCGCGTAAATCTTAAGGAGAACGGGATGGCTGGTAAAAAGAACACCGAAAAAGAAGGCAGCTCGTGGATCGGGAAAGTCGAAGACTACTCCCGCAAAATCTGGCTGGCTGGTTTAGGCGTGTACTCGAAGATCGACACTGACGGCAGCAAGCTCTTCGATACATTGGTTAAAGACGGCGAGAAAGCCGAGAAGCTCACCAAGAGCGCTGTCGGCAAGAAAGTCGATGACGTCAAGGATTCCGCTTCGTCGGCCAAGTCGCGCATCAGCGGCGTGAAAGATCGCGCACTGGGCAAGTGGGATGAGCTGGAAGGGGCTTTCGACAAGCGCCTGAACAGCGCCATTTCGCGCCTCGGTGTTCCGAGCCGCAACGAAGTCAAAGCGCTGCACAGCAAGGTCGATACCCTGACCAAGCAAATCGAAAAACTGACCGGTGCCAAGGTTGCGCCTGTTGCGGCGAAAACCGCAGCGGCCAAACCTGCTGCTAAAACAGCGGCGGCCAAACCGGCAGCGAAAAGCGCAGCCAAGCCACTGGTGAAAGCTGCGGCTAAAGCCGTTGCCAAGCCCGCCGCTAAAGTCGCTGCCGCTAAACCGGCCGCCAAGGCAGTTGCCAAAGCAGCCGCCAAACCGGTTGCCGCCGCCAAGGCCGCTGCAAAACCAGCTGCAAAACCGGCTGCCAAAACCGCAGCGGCCAAACCTGCAGCCAAGCCAGCGGCAAAACCTGCCGCCGCGAAAAAGCCTGCAGTGAAAAAACCGGCCGCTCCAAAAGCCGCCGCACCAAAACCAGCAGTGGCTGCCGCCAAACCGGCAACCCCGGCCACCGCAGCGAACTCCGCTGCAGCGCCGACCCCTGCTGTGACCCCGACTGCCGCGCCAGCTCCATCGACGCCAACCAGTCAGTCCTGATTTTCAGGGCTCAAGAAAACGCCCGGCCTGCAAAGGTCGGGCGTTTTTTTATGCGCGATTCCATGAACACCGCAGATTCCCATGTGGGAGCGAGCCTGCTCGCGAAAGCGGTGTGTCAGTCGACATCACTATTGAATGAAAAACCGCATTCGCGAGCAGGCTCGCTCCCACAGGGCGGTTAGTCGTGTTCTTCGAGATACTGCAACGCCAACTGCTCAGTCGCAGCCTTGATCGGCGGCAGCAGATGCGGCGCCACCAGCATCATGATCTGGTACACCACCAACCTCACTTCCCCCTCGCGATCCAGAATCCGCTGATAGTCCAGTGAGAACAGCAGTGTCATGGTGATCTGTTCCACCAGTTGCCCCAACGCCTGGGTGTCGCTGACTAACTGCCCCTGAGCCTGGAGCCGCGCCAGCAATGACGCCAGTGTGCGTTTCAAGGCATTGAGCAAATTGCGGATGCCCTTGGCCAGTTTCGGCAGGCGTCCGGCCAGGTTCGACAGGTCCTGGAACAGGAACCGGTAATGCGCCAGGCGCTCGACGATCAGGTGCAGGAACAACCAGTAATCTTCAGGCCCCAATTCCACATCGGAAGGCGGATCGAGCAGCGGCGCCAACTCATTCTGGAAGCGTTCGAACAACCCCAGGATCAGCGGTTCCTTGCCGTGGAAGTGGTAGTAGAGGTTGCCGGGGCTGATCCCCATTTCGTTGGCAACTTCCATGGTGGAAACGTTCGGTTCGCCCTTGCAGTTGAACAACTGCAGGGCACATTCGAGGATCCGGTCGCGGGTTTTCATCCAGTCTTCTTAATGGTCGGGTCATGCCACGGCCTGCGTCGGCCGTGGTTCGTTGAGCGTCAACGCACGCGGACGTAAGTGCCGGGTGCGGCTTCCATCGGTGGATAGTTCTGGTTGCCGAGGGCCATATGGGTTTCTTTTTGCGCGCCGGAGCGTTCCTGAATCCAGGTCAGCCATTGCGTCCACCAACTGCCATCGGTTTGCTTGGCGTCGTAATACCAGGCCCGTGGGTCGCTGCTCAGTTTCGGGCTTTCGACGAAGTTGGCTTTTGGGTTGGAAGGCGGGTTGAGGATGCTCTGCACATGACCGCTGTTGGACAGCACGAAACGCCTTTCGCCACCCAGCAGCAGGGTCGAGCGATACACCGCATCCCACGGGGTGATGTGATCGTTGATGCCGGCCACGCTGAAACTGTCGACCGTGACTTTCTGCAAATCGATCGGCGTGCCGCACACTTCCAGACCGCCCGGATGGCTCAGCGGGTTGTGCTTGAAGAAGTCCAGCAGGTCGCCATGGAACGCCGCGGGCAGGCGCGTGTTGTCATTGTTCCAGTAGAGAATGTCGAACGCAGGCGGCTCCTTGCCGAGCAGGTAGTTATTAACGAAATAGCTCCAGATCAAATCGTTGGGGCGCATCCAGGCGAACACCTTGGCCATGTCCCGACCGTCCAGCACGCCTTTCTGATAGGAGCGGCGTTTGGCTGCTTCCAGGGTCTGCTCGTCGGCGAACAACGTAGCCGGGCTGTCCATCTGGCTATCGAGCAGGCTCACCAGGTAAGTCGCGCTCGACACCCGCCGCAGCTGCCGCTTGGCCTGCAGATGCCCTTGCAACGCGGCAATCGTCAGCCCGCCGGCGCAAGCGCCCATCAGGTTGACCTCGCGGGCGCCCGTGATCGCCCGGCAGACGTTCATCGCTTCTTCCACCGCCTCAACGTAAGTCGAAAGCCCCCACTCGCGATGGCGCACATCCGGGTTGCGCCAACTGATCATGAAGGTTTGCAGGCCGTTCTTCAGGGCGAACTGGACGAAGCTGTTGTGCGGGCTCAGGTCGAAAATGTAGTACTTGTTGATCTGCGGCGGCACCACCAGCAGCGGCTTGGAATACTGTTTTTCGCTCATCGGCTTGTACTGGATCAGCTCCAGCAACTCGTTGCGAAACACCACGGAACCGGTGGTGGTGGCGACGGTTTTACCGACCTCGAAGGCTTGCTTGGTGACCTGCCGGGGCAAGCCGTCGTTGTGCAGGAAGTCGTCGATCAAGTGCCCGACACCGCGCACCAGGCTGTGGCCGCCGGAGTTGAAAATCTCCTTGATCGCCAGCGGATTGAGCAGGGTGTTGGACGGCGACACGGCGTCGTTGAGCAGGGCGAAGGCGAAGTGAGCGCGGGCGCGATCGTCCGGGCTCATGTTGCTCTCGTCGATCCAGCTTTTGACCTGTTTCTGCCAGCTCAGGTACGCCTGCAAACTGCGCCGGTAAAACGGGTTGAGGCTCCATGACGGGTCGGCAAAGCGACCGTCCTGCGGGTTGGTCGGATGCAGGGTTTCCCCCAGCAACACACGACCCAGCTGGCCGCCCAGTTTCAGGGCGTGCCGGGCGCTGTGCACCGGGTTGCGCAAACCGTGGGCGGCCACGCTACGCAGGGTCGAAAACAGATCCCGGCCGCGCAGGCCGGTAATCGCACTCTGTGCGTTGATGAACGCGGCGGGAGTGGGCAAAAACTCCCTCGCTGGCTTTTCGCGCATGAATCAACACTCCTTCGTCTTCAGGCCAAAAACAAACACACCGAACCAGAACACCATAGACGCTGTTGCGGGTTGTTGCGCGGAACGGCGTCCTGCCGTCCGACATTGGGTTGATTAGCTGCCCAATGGTGACGGCTGCGGATGCATCACTGCCCGCTGACGCTCTTCCTCGAGGAATTTCATGATGATCGGCGCCACCGCTTCGGCGCGGGTGATCAGGAACAGATGCCCGTCATCGATGATGTGCAACTGGGCGTTGGGAATACGCCAGGCGAGCATGCGCATGTTGATCAGCGGGATCAGCGGATCGTCGTCGCCGGCCAGCACCAGGGTCGGCTGGTGGATCTTGTGCAGCCAGTGAATGCTGGTCCAGCCGAGGCCGGCGAACAGCTGCCAGTAGTAACCGAGCTTGCCCGCCGAACGCACTTTCGCCGCGTGGCTGGCGGCCAGCGTCGGATCGCGGCGGAATGAGCCGCCATAGATCATCGGCGCAATCCGAATCACGTGGGATGGCTGAATGTAGCGTCGGGGGCTGGCCATCATCCACAGCACTTTCGGCTTGCCCGGCACCATCACCGCACCGGCGGCCGTGGCGGCGAGCACCAGTTTTTTGCAGCGCTCGGGGTAGTCGTAGGCGAATTGCTGCG
This sequence comes from Pseudomonas sp. NPDC096950, assembly GCF_044762525.1. NCBI lineage: Bacteria > Pseudomonadati > Pseudomonadota > Gammaproteobacteria > Pseudomonadales > Pseudomonadaceae > Pseudomonas > Pseudomonas sp. NPDC096950. The sequence goes on from NZ_JBIWEL010000030.1 coordinate 54,804, forward strand.
CCAGGGCGCCGCCCCACGACACGCCGATCACGTTGACCTGTCCGTAGTCGAGATAGTCGAGCATCCGTGCCGTCAGTTTCGCCAATCCCGGAAAGCGATAGGGCCGGTTCGGCGTCGATGAACCGCCGACACCGGGAACGTCAAAGGCAATGACTTCCAGGTCCGGGTCCAGCGCCGCGACGAACGGAAACACCAGCTCCAGGTTGGCGCCGATGCCGTTGAAAATCAGCAAGGGCGTCAAGTGAGGCTTGCCGGGGCGTACCGCGGTGCGGAGGGTCTGGCCATCCAGGTCGACGGTACGAAAAATGAACGGTTGCGGCATGCTTCAGGCCCTGTGGGTTAATTCATCCCCAATCCCCTGTGGGAGCGGGCTTGCTCGCGAAGGCGTCAGGCCAATCGACATCAATGTTGAATGATCGACCGCTTTCGCGAGCAAGCCCGCTCCCACAGGGGGCGTGGGGTGTGTCAGTTACCGCTCATGCACGTAGGTACCCGGCGCAGCTTCGCCCGCCGTGTAGGTTTTGTTGCCCAAGGTCGTCGGGGATTTCTTCAGCTTGCCCGAACGCTCGGCCTGCCATGCCTGCCAGTGCAGCCACCAGGAATCGGTGTGCTTGGTGGAGTTTTCTTGCCAGTCCTCGGCCTTCACCGGCATGTCGGTGCTGGTCATGTATCGTGACTTCGGATTACCTGGCGGGTTCAGAATGCTTTGGATGTGACCGCTGCTCGACAGCACGAATTCCACGTTGCCGCCAAACAACTGCGCCGACTTGTAGCAGGACTTCCACGGCGTGATGTGGTCGTTGGTGCCGGCCAGGGAAAAGATGTCGGCGGTGACCTGCTTCAGGTCAATCGCTGTGCCGCACACTTCCAGGGCGTTAGGGCGGATCAGTGGATTGCTTTTGAACATCTCGATCAGGTCGCCGTGGAACGCCGCCGGCAGCCGTGTGGTGTCGTTGTTCCAGAACAGGATGTCGAACACCGGCGGTTCGTTGCCCAGCAGGTAGTTGTTGACCCAGTAGTTCCAGATCAGATCGTTGGGGCGCATCCAGGCGAAGACTTTCGCCATGTCGCGGCCTTCGAGCACACCAGCCTGGTAGGAATGGCGTTTGGCGGCTTCGAGGGTCTGCTCGTCGACGAACAGGGCCACGTCGCTGTCCAGGGTGGTGTCCAGCACGCTCACCAGCAAGGTCAGGGCGTTGACCTTCTTCTCGCCGATCGCGGCGTAGTGGCCCAGCAGGGCGGTGCAGGTGATACCGCCGGAGCAGGCACCGAGCATGTTCACGTCTTTGCTGCCGGTGATCGCCATGACTACATCGACCGCTTCCTTGAGCGCCTCGATGTAGGTGGACAGGCCCCACTCGCGTTGTTCCTTGGTCGGGTTGCGCCAGCTGACGATGAATGTCTGCACGTTGTTGCGCAGGCAGAAGCGCGCCAGGCTCTTGTCCGGGCTCAGGTCGAATACGTAGAACTTGTTGATCTGCGGCGGCACCACCAGCAATGGGCGCTCGTGCACCTGCTCGGTGATCGGCCGGTACTGGATCAGCTCTAGCACGTCGTTGCGAAACACCACCGCGCCTTCGGTCACGCCCAGGCTCTTGCCGACTTCGAACGCGCCCATGTTGACCTGGCTCGGCATGCCGCCGTTGTGCACGATGTCCTTGGCCAGATGGGAGAGGCCGTCGAGCAGGCTCTTGCCGCCGGTTTCGAAAAAGCGTTTGACCGCCGCCGGGTTGGCCGCACTGTTGGTCGGTGCCATGGCTTCGGTCATGAGGTTGATCACGAAGTGCCCGCGAGCGACGTCTTTGGGCGACAGGCTGCTGTCGTCGATCCAGTCGTGGAGTTCCTTGCGCCACGCCAGGTAGGTTTGCAGATAACGTTTGTAGAGCGGGTTCTGGCTCCAGGCCGGATCGTTGAAGCGACGGTCATCGCCCGGCGGTTGCAGCTCGGATTTGCCGAACAGCACATTCTTGAGTTCGAGGCTGAAATGAGCGACATGCTTGACGCTGTGAATCGGTTGTTTGATGGCCTGCCTGAGCACCATCCGAGCAGAAGCCAGTAGATCCTTTCCACGCAGCCCAACAACAGGATTAAGCCCCAGGGTGTTTTCCGAGGCTTGATACTTCAGGTCATCGTTGTTCTTGTTACTCATCTACGACGCTCCATTGTCCTGAGACGAGTACCTGAGCCCAGCCGTGTAGTCACACAACCAATGCCAGGTACTGCTGCTCGGGTGACCGTTAATACTGCATCGCTGCTTTTTCAACACAACGAGCACTGCAGGGAACTTGCCAGTTCCATTGGTTACCCGAGTTTAATTTTTTTCGCAAGCGGGCCAATCATTGACCCTGGAGCGGAGCATTCAAACAGATGAAATTAGAAAATGCCCTCTAAAGAGCAAGAGGCCTGACCTAGAGCATCAGCTTGACGACAGACTGGCTCGGATCACGGGTTTTGCCGGCCGCTTTGAGCTCGGCAAGATAATCGTTCCAGAGGTCCTCCTGGCGCACCGCCAACTGATAGAGATATTCCCAAGTGAACAGGCCGCTGTCGTGGCCGTCATCGAAGGTCAATTTCAGTGCGTACTGACCGGCCGGTTCTACCTTGCTCAGGCCAACGGCGATCTTGCCAAATTGCAGGATAGGTTTGCCGTGGCCCTGGACCTCGGCGGAAGGAGAGTGCACGCGCAGGAACTCGGCGGGCAGGTGATATTCCTCGCCGGACGCGTATTTCAGCGACAGGGTTTTCGAGGCTTTGTGCAGCTTGATGTCGGTGGGGAGTTGGGTCATGACCGGCGATCCATTCGAGTGGGCGAGCTCGGTTCAAATGTGGGAGCGGGCTTGCTCGCGAAAGCGGTGTAACAGCCAACACTGATGTTGAATGTTACGCCCTCTTCGCGAGCAAGCCCGCTCCCACAGGGTCCGCGTTTGCCTGTAAGTATGGCTTACAGGATATAACGGGACAGGTCTTCGTTCTGCGCCAATTCGCCGAGGTGGCTGTTGACGTAGTCGGCGTCGATCAGGATCACCTTGTCGTCGTGGGCGCTGGCCAGGTCGCCGGCGCTGAACGACACCTCTTCCAGCAGACGCTCAAGCAGCGTGTGCAGGCGACGGGCACCGATGTTCTCGGTTTTCTCGTTGACCTGCCAGGCGATCTCGGCAATGCGCTTGATCCCGTCCGGCTGGAATTCGATCACCAGGCCTTCGGTTTTCAACAGCGCGCAATATTGCTCGGTGAGCGACGCGTGGGGCTCGCTGAGAATGCGCTCGAAGTCTTCCGGGGTCAGCGCCTTCAGTTCGACGCGGATCGGCAAACGACCTTGCAGCTCAGGCACCAAGTCGCTCGGCTTGCTCAGGTGGAACGCACCGGAGGCAATGAACAGGATGTGGTCAGTCTTGACCATGCCCAGCTTGGTGTTGACGGTGCAGCCTTCGATCAGCGGCAGCAAGTCGCGCTGCACACCTTCACGGGACACATCGACGCCACCGGAGTTGCCGCGCTTGGCGACCTTGTCGATTTCGTCGATGAACACAATGCCGTGCTGCTCGACCGCTTCCAGGGCCTTGGCCTTCAACTCTTCTTCGTTGACCAGGCGCCCGGCTTCTTCGTCACGCACCAGTTTCAGCGCTTCCTTGACCTTGAGCTTGCGGCTCTTGCGCTTGCCCTTGCCCATGTTGGCGAACAGGCTCTGCAACTGGTTGGTCATCTCTTCCATGCCCGGTGGCGCGGAGATATCGACACCCGCCACTTCGGCGACTTCGATTTCGATCTCCTTGTCATCCAGCTGACCTTCACGCAAGCGCTTGCGGAACAGCTGACGGGTATTGGAATCCGACGCCGATGCCGAGTCCTCGTTGCTGAAACCCATGCGTGGCGGTGGCAGCAGGGCGTCGAGGATACGATCTTCGGCAGCGTCTTCGGCGCGGTGGCGAACCTTGGTCATTTCCTGTTCGCGCAGCAGCTTGATCGCGGCGTCGGCCAGGTCACGAATGATCGATTCGACGTCACGGCCGACATAGCCGACTTCGGTGAACTTGGTCGCTTCGACCTTGATGAACGGCGCGTTGGCCAGTTTGGCCAGGCGACGGGCGATCTCGGTTTTACCAACACCGGTCGGGCCGATCATCAGGATGTTCTTTGGCGTTACTTCAACACGCAGCTCTTCCGGCAGCTGCATCCGGCGCCAGCGGTTACGCAGCGCGATGGCGACGGCGCGCTTGGCATCGTCCTGGCCGATGATATGGCGATTGAGTTCGTGGACGATTTCACGGGGAGTCATGGACATAGTAATTGGCGGTCCTCTGGCAAAAGTGAGCCGTGGCACTGGGCCGAAACAGGCTTACTCGGCGAGGTCCTGCTCCTCAATGGTGAAGGTGTGGTTGGTGAATACACAGATGTCGCCGGCGATGCCGAGCGCGGTTTCGACGATTTCCCGGGCCGACAGATCGGTTTTCTTCAGCAAGGCACTGGCTGCTGCTTGAGCGTAGCCGCCGCCGGAACCCATGGCGATCAGGCCTTCTTCGGGTTCGACCACGTCACCGTTGCCGGTGATGATCAGGGAGGCGTCTTTGTTGGCGACCGCGAGCATGGCTTCGAGGCGGCTCAGGGAGCGGTCGGTGCGCCATTCTTTGGCGAGTTCGACAGCGGCGCGAACCAGGTGACCCTGATGTTTTTCGAGCTGGCCTTCAAAGCGCTCGAACAGGGTGAAGGCGTCGGCGGTGGCCCCGGCAAAACCGGCGATGACCTGGCCGTGGTACAGGCGACGAACTTTCTTCGCGTTGCCTTTCATCACGGTATTGCCGAGAGAAACCTGGCCGTCGCCGCCCATGACGACTTTGCCGTGGCGGCGAACTGAAACGATGGTGGTCAAGGGAGAGTCTCCACGCAGCGGGGCGAAAATGCCTTATGCCAACTCATATGGGGGTGGTGGAGCGTTTTTCAACTGCGGGGCGGGAGAGGGGACGAGTGGTGTGCGTAATGATCGTTCCCACGCTCTGCGTGGGAATGCAGCCCGTGACGCTCCGCGTCACTGGACGCGGAGCGTTCCTTGAGGCATTCCCACGCAGAGCGTGGGAACGATCAACGCGGTACCACTGAGGGGATTAGCGGCTCTGGCGTTGTTGTAACAACAGGTTGCTAAAACCGCTGCCCGCCAGTTGTTTCTGGGCGGTGGTCAGTTGTTCGCGGTTGCTGAACGGCCCGACCAATACGCGGTACCAGGTCTCGTCCTTGACCATGCCGGACTCAACTGCCACGGCCTGGCCGAGCAGGATGATCTGCGCGCGTACTTTGTCGGCGTCAGCTTCTTTGCGGAACGAACCGGCCTGCAAGAAGAACTTGGTCACTGGTGCCGCTTTCGACACCGGTGGCGGTGGTGGCGGCGTAATCCCCGCCAATGCAGCCTGAGCCCGCGCGGTGTCGATCTTCGCCGCTTGCTCCGGTGTCACTGGCGTAGTCGGCACGGCCGGCACTTGTGGCGTCGGCAGGGTTTTCTCCGGCACCGCGTCCGGCGGCACGATCACTTCCGATTCCGGCAGCAAAGTGTAGAAGTCGTACTTCGGCTTCACCGGTTGCGTCGGGCTCGGCGGGGTCTTGTTGGCCTCGGCGATCTTGGTGGCTTTCTGCTGTTCGATCTTCTCGCGCTTGACGCTTTCGCTGCCCTTGCCCGGCTCCAGCTTCATCAGGAACACGATAAACGCGCCGACCGTCAGGCCGATGGCCATCCACAGCCAGCCCGGAATCGGCTGCTTGGCAGGAGCGGTGTAACGACTGGCGCCGCGCTTGGGTGCAGGTTTTTTCTTGGCAGCCAACTTACATACGCTCCAGAGTTTCCAGACCCAAGAGTTCCAGGCCTTGCTTGAGTGTGCGACCGGTCAGCGCGGCAAGGCGCAGACGGCTCTGCATTTGCGCCGGGGTGTCGGCAGTGAGGATCGGGCAGTTCTCGTAGAAGCTGGAGAACAGGCCGGCGACATCGTACAGGTAGGTGCAAAGGATGTGCGGCGTTCCTTTGTCGGAAACGTTGTTCAGCACTTCGCCGAACTGCGCCAGTTTGGCCGCCAGTTCATGTTCGTGCGCTGCTTCAAGGACGATCTGGCCTTCGACTTCGCTGAAGTCCTTGCCGAGCTTGCGGAACACGCCGGCCACGCGGGTGTAGGCGTACAGCAGGTACGGCGCGGTGTTGCCTTCGAAGTTCAGCATCAGGTCGAAGTTGAAGCTGTAGTCGCTGGTGCGGTGCTTGGACAGGTCGGCGTATTTCACCGCGCCAATGCCCACGACCTTGGCGATGTTGCGCAGATCGTCTTCGGCCAGCTCCGGGTTCTTCTCTTTCACCAGGGTGTAGGCGCGGTCCTTGGCTTCGTTCAGCAGGTCGACCAGTTTCACGGTGCCGCCATCACGGGTCTTGAACGGACGGCCATCGGCGCCGTTCATGGTGCCGAAGCCCATGTGTTCCATTTCCATCGGGTGCGTCACGAAACCGGCCAGGCGCGCGACCTGGAACACTTGCTGGAAGTGCAGGGCCTGACGCTGGTCGACGAAATACAACGCACGATCAGCCTTGAGCTTGCCACTGCGATAACGCACGGCCGCCAGGTCGGTGGTGGCGTAGAGGTAGCCGCCATCAGCCTTGACGATGATCACCGGCAGCGGGTCGCCGTCGGCGTTCTTGAATTCGTCGAGGAACACGCACTGGGCGCCGTTGCTTTCCACCAGCAGGCCGGCAGCCTTGAGGTCGTTGACCACGTTGATCAGGTCGTCGTTGTAGGCGCTTTCGCCCATCACGTCGGCCATGGTCAGTTTGACGTTGAGTTGTTCGTAGATCGCCTGGCAGTGGGACAGCGAGATATCGCGGAAACGTGACCACAGCGCCAGGCACTCGGCGTCGCCGGCCTGCAACTTGACCACCAGGCCACGGGCGCGATCGGCGAACTCTTCGGAGCCGTCGAAGCGCTGCTTGGCGGCGCGGTAGAAGTTTTCCAGGTCCGACAGTTCGTCGCTGGTGATCGGGTTTTCTTGCAGGTACGCCATCAGCATGCCGAACTGGGTGCCCCAATCGCCGACATGGTTCTGACGGATGACTGTGTCGCCGAGGAACTCCAGGACCCGGGCCACGCCGTCGCCGATGATGGTCGAGCGCAAGTGGCCGACGTGCATCTCTTTGGCCAGGTTCGGTGCCGACAGGTCCACCACGGTGCGTTGCGCCGGGCCGGCCTTGCGCACGCCCACGTGATCGTCGGCCAGGGCGGCGTCCAGGCGCGCGGCCAGGGCTTGGGTGTTCTGGAAGAAGTTCAGGAAACCCGGGCCGGCGATTTCGGTCTTGGTGACGTTTTCGTCAGCCGGCAGGGCGGCGATGATTTTCTCGGCCAGGTCGCGGGGCTTCATGCCCGCCGGTTTGGCCAGCATCATCGCGATATTGCTGGCGAAGTCGCCGTTCTTCTTGTCGCGGGAGTTTTCCACCTGGATCGCCGGCGACAGGCCTTCAGGCAACACACCTTCGTTGACGAGTTGGGTGATGGCTTGTTGGATCAGCTGGCGAATGGTGTCTTTCATGGTGTTCTCTTTCGACCGCAAGCGCGGCGGCGCCTGGATGCGCTAGTGGAAAAACTGGGCATTATCCGTGGCATAGACGTGCTTGCCAACTATAGCGGGCAGGTTATGGATATGTGGTGACAATTAGGGCCTCTTCGCGAGCAAGCCTGCTCCCACACTGGATCGGCGGTGTTCATCCATTATGTGCCTGGCACAAACCCCCTGTGGGAGCGGGCTTGCTCGCGAAGGCTATCTCAAAATCAATACAAATCGACGGGGTCTACATCAAGCGACCAGCGCACCGCCCGCCCACTCGGCATCTGCTCCAGCGCCAGCAGCCAACTGCTCAGCAACCGATGCAGCGGCGCCCGCGCCGTCGCCTGCAACAACAACTGCGCGCGGTAACGCCCGGCGCGACGCTCCATCGGCGCCGGCACCGGCCCGAGCAACTCGATACCGCTCAGATTCTGCTCGGCCAGCAATCGTTCCGCTTCGCTGCACGCCTCATCGAGAAAACCTTCGGCCTGCCCTGGTTTGTGCGCTTCGGCCCGCAACAGCGCCAGGTGTGCAAACGGCGGCAGACCGGCGGCGCGGCGTTCGCTCAAGGCTTGTTCGGCAAAGGCGAAGTAACCCTGTTCGGTCAGCTGCACCAGCAATGGATGGTCGGCCAGGTGGGTCTGGATGATCACGCGGCCCGGCTCTTCAGCCCGGCCCGCGCGGCCGGCGACCTGCACGATCAGCTGCGCCATGCGCTCGCTGGCGCGGAAGTCGCCGGAGAACAGCCCGCCGTCGGCATCCAGAATCGACACCAGCGTCACCCGTGGAAAGTGGTGTCCTTTGGCAAGCATTTGTGTGCCGACCAGGATGCACGGCTGGCCTTTTTGAATGGTCGCGAACAGCTGATTCATCGCGTCCTTGCGCGAGGTGCTGTCGCGGTCAACCCGCAGCACTGGCACATCCGGGAACAGGATCGCCAAGCGTTCCTCGGCGCGCTCGGTGCCCGCGCCCACAGGTCGCAAATCGACCTTGCCGCATTTCGGGCAGTGCCGGGGCACGCGTTCGACGTAGCCGCAATGGTGACAGCGCAATTCGCCGGAGCGCTGATGCACGGTCATCCGCGCATCGCAGCGCTGGCATTCGGACATCCAGCCGCAATCATGGCAAAGCAGGGTTGGCGCAAAACCACGGCGATTGAGAAAGACCAGTACTTGTTGACCGGCGGCCAGGGTCTGGCCGATGGCTTGCTGCATCGGCCCGGAAATGCCGCTGTCCAGCGGACGACTTTTCACGTCCAGGCGCAGGAATCGCGGCTGCTTGGCGCCGCCCGCGCGCTCATTCAGGCGTAGGAGGCCGTAACGACCTGTGTAGGCGTTGTGCAGGCTTTCCAGTGAAGGCGTGGCGGAGCCGAGGACGATCGGGATGTTTTCCTGCCGGGCGCGGACCAGGGCCAGGTCGCGGGCGTGATAGCGCAAGCCTTCCTGCTGCTTATAAGAGCCGTCGTGCTCTTCGTCGATGATGATCAGGCCGGGGTTCTTCATCGGCGTGAACAGCGCCGAACGGGTGCCAATAATAATGTCGGCGTCGCCATCACGGGCGGCGAGCCAGGCTTCCAGGCGCTCACGATCGTTGACTGCCGAGTGGATCAGGGCGATGCGCGCGTTGAAGCGCTGCTCGAAGCGCGCCAGGGTCTGCGGGCCGAGATTGATCTCCGGGATCAGCACCAGCGCTTGCTTGCCGGCCTCGAGGGTTTCGCGGATCAGCTGCAAATAGACTTCGGTCTTGCCGCTGCCGGTGACCCCCGCGAGAAGGAACGCGTGATAACTGTCGAACCCGGCGCGGATCGCTTCATAAGCGGCGCGCTGTTCCGGGTTGAGCGGCAATTCCGGCTGGGCCAGCCAATGTTCGTGGCGGGCGTCGGGGGCGTGCTTGCGGATTTCCACTTGTACCAGGTCTTTGGCCAGCAACAGGTCGAGGCTGTCCTTGCTCAGCATCAGTTTACTCAGCAACTGATGGGCGACGCCGTGGGGATGCTGCGCCAGAGTCGCCAGGGCTTCACGCTGGCGCGGGGCGCGGGCAATGCGCGGATCATCCAGGCTGGCGCCGGGGGCGGCGGACCAGAAGCGTTCCTGGCGTGCTTCGGCCAGTTCGCCCTGGCGCAACAACACCGGCAGCGCCCAGCTCAAGGTGTCGCCGAGGCTGTGTTGATAATACTGGGACGTCCACAGGCACAGTTTGAATAGCGCCGGCGGCAGCGGCGGCGTGGCATCGAGCAGAGCCAGGGCCGGTTTGAGTTTTTCGACCGGCACTTCGCTGGTGTCGGTGACCTCCACCAGAATCCCGATCATCTCCCGCCGGCCGAACGGCACCCGCAGACGCATGCCCGGCTGCAACTGGGCGCGCAGGACCCCGGCCGGGGCACGGTAATCGAACAGGCGGCGCAGCGGCGAAGGCAGGGCGAGGCGCAAAATGGCGTCGGGCACGCGGGGGGATCTCGATAAACGGAAAAATTAACAGCAGAGCCATGTCCTGTGGGAGCGAGCCTGCTCGCGAAGAGGGAGTGTCAGTCAGCATTTATGGTGTCTGATACAACGCTTTCGCGAGCAGGCTCGCTCCCACAAGGGCGGCGATTTGGTCGGGAGCCTAGCAGACGGTCGGTAGAAGGGACAGCTTGCGTGATTGTCATTGTCTGGTAGAATCCGCGGCCTAATTACGTGCGGTATTCAACAATAGTGTTGAGTGGCGGCACGCTAGCCTGAGGAATACACCATGAAAGCCGATATCCATCCAACATACGAAGTCACCGCAGTTACCTGCAGCTGTGGCAACAAGTTCGAAACTCGTTCGAACCTGGCCAAGCCTTTGGCGATCGACGTATGCAATGAGTGCCACCCGTTCTACACCGGTAAGCAGAAGACTCTGGATACTGGCGGCCGTGTACAGCGCTTCGCAGACCGTTTCGGTGCCTTCGGCAAGAAACCTGCTGCTGCAGAGTAAGGTTCAAAGGCCCTATGGGCTTTTCCTTGCTAACGAAAAAGGCGTCCCTTGCGGGCGCCTTTTTTGTGTCCGCGATTTGGCTTTCCGGCGCCCAGGCCTTTTGCCCGGCGCCGAGCGGTTTGACGTCCGTCACCGTGCAGCGAGTAGTGGACGGCGACACCCTGCGCCTGAGCGATGGCCGCAGTGTGCGCATGATCGGCTTGAACACTCCGGAGCTGGGTCGGCAGGGCCGCACCGACGAGCCGTTCGCCGTCGCGGCGCGCAAGCGCCTCGAGGCGCTGGTGGCTGCCAGTAAGGGTCGGGTGGGTTTGCTCCCGGGCAAAGAGGGCAAGGATCGCTACAACCGCACCTTGGCGCATGTCTATAGCGCCAATGGCGCCAACCTCGAAGCACAGATGCTCGCTGAAGGGCTCGGTTTTCAGGTAGCGGTCGCGCCGAATATCGATTTGGTGAGTTGCCAGCAATCAGCGGAACGCGCAGCCCGGCAGGCCGGTCTCGGGCTGTGGCGACAGTCGCCTGTACTGAAAGCGGATCAGATCAAGGCGTCCGGTTTTGCGCTGCTCAGCGGTCGTGTGAGCAAGGTACAACGCAATCGCGGCGGGGTTTGGATCGAGTTGCAGGATTCGGTTGTATTGCGCGTTGCACCCAATTTGCTCGGGCAATTCGATGTCGCTGCGCTGGAGCGGCTGAAGGGCAGGCAGATCGAGGCTCGCGGCTGGGTGCTGGACCGTTCGCGGCGTGGTGGGCTCGATGACGGTCAGGCGCGTTGGCTGTTGCCGTTGAGCGACCCAGCGATGCTGCAAGTCGTCGGCCGATAAAAAATTGTAGACATTTTTCAAACTGATTGTGAACAGTCCATCCCTTGTGTTCCGTGGCTCTTGGCCCAAAGTCGTAGGGCAGGGCGCTTGACAGGGGTGACCGGTCAGTCTTGTAGGGACTTTACGACACGCGTATCCTCGGCGGTCCGTCTGTCCAACAGTAAAAAGCGGAATGCCCACATGTCTGATTTGAAAACTGCCGCTCTCGAATATCACGCCCATCCTCGTCCAGGGAAGCTGAGTGTCGAGCTCACCAAGGCCACCGCTACCGCCCGCGACCTGTCGCTGGCCTACAGCCCCGGCGTAGCCGAACCAGTACGCGAAATCGCCCGCGATCCTGAACTGGCCTACAAATACACCGGTAAAGGCAACCTGGTTGCAGTCATTTCCGATGGCACCGCGATTCTCGGCCTGGGTAACCTCGGCCCATTGGCTTCCAAGCCAGTGATGGAAGGTAAGGGTGTACTGTTCAAGCGCTTCGCCGGCATCGACGTGTTCGACATCGAAGTCGACTCCGAAAGCCCGCAAGCCTTCATCGACACCGTCAAGCGTATCTCCATCACCTTCGGTGGCATCAACCTGGAAGACATCAAGGCGCCTGAGTGCTTTGAGATCGAACGTGCTCTGATCGAGCAGTGCGACATTCCGGTATTCCACGATGACCAGCACGGCACCGCGATCGTTACCGCCGCCGGCATGATCAACGCCCTGGAAATCGCTGGCAAAACCCTGGCCGACGCCAAGATCGTCTGCCTGGGCGCCGGTGCGGCCGCCATCTCCTGCATGAAATTGCTGGTGAGCATGGGCGCCAACATCGAAAACATCTTCATGGTTGACCGTACCGGTGTGATCCACTCCGGCCGTGACGACCTGAACCAGTACAAGGCTGTCTTCGCTCACGCGACCGACAAGCGCACCCTGGCTGATGCCCTGACTGGTGCAGACGTGTTCGTCGGCCTGTCCGGCCCGAACCTGCTGAGCGCCGAAGGCCTGAAGTCCATGGCGGCCAACCCGATCGTGTTCGCGTGCTCCAACCCGGATCCGGAAATCTCCCCGGAACTGGCACACGCCACCCGTAACGACGTGATCATGGCCACCGGCCGTTCGGACTACCCGAACCAGGTCAACAACGTACTGGGCTTCCCGTTCATCTTCCGTGGTGCCCTGGACGTTCGCGCCAAGCGCATCAACGAAGAAATGAAAGTGGCCGCGGCCAACGCCCTGCGTGAACTGGCCAAGCTGCCGGTTCCTCAGGAAGTGTGCGACGCCTACGGCGGCATCAAGCTGGAATTCGGTCGTGAGTACATCATCCCGAAACCAATGGATGCCCGTCTGATCACCGTGATCTCCGATGCCGTGGCCAAAGCCGCTATCGAGACTGGTGTGGCGACCCTGCCGTATCCGAAGAACTATCCGCTGAAAAGCGTGGATGACGTGTTCAACGGCTAAGCCGTTGTAGCGCTTCAACCGAGAAGCCCTGGCTCTATTGAGTCGGGGCTTTTTTATGCCTGAAGGGTTTTGCGGCGGTTTTGCTGACCTCTTCGCGAGCAAGCCCGCTCCCACCTTGGAGTGCGTTTCCCAGTGGGAGCGGGCTTATTGATCGTTCCCACGCTCTGCGTGGGAATGCCTCAACGGACGCTCCGCGTTCGGCTTTGGATGGGACGCGGAGCGTCCCGGGCTGCATTCCCACGCAGAGCGTGGGAACGATCGGTGTAAAAAAGCCCCGCACTTCTTTCGAAGGCGGGGCTTTTTGTTGCGTCAGCCGATCAGAACAAATCGATCGGTGCCGCTTCATCCGCTGGCAGCGGGCTGCCCGGCGCTGTGCCGTTGCCCAGCTCGTTCACCGACGGTGGCGTGTCTTCGGCCTTGAACAGCTCAAAGTACGCTCCAGGCGTGCTTGGCGTGGCCGCACGGCCGCTGACCGGGTCGACCCGCAGGCTGAGGATGCCTTCCGGCTCCGCTTGCGTATGCGGCGGTTTGCCTTTGAGCGCGGCGCCCATGTAGTTCATCCAGATCGGCAACGCGACGGTGCCACCGAACTCCTTGCGACCCAGGCTTTCAGGCTGATCGAAACCGGTCCAGACCGTGGTCACGTAATCCGCGTTATAGCCGGAGAACCAGGCATCCTTGGATTCGTTGGTGGTACCGGTCTTGCCCGCGATGTCGGGACGGCCCAGGGCCAGCGCACGGCGGCCGGTGCCGAGCTTGATCACGTCCTCAAGCATGCTGTTGAGGATGAACGTAGTGCGGCCATCGACGATCCGCTCGGCCAAGGCCGGGGTTTGCGGCAACGTGCCGGGAGCGGCTGGCGCCTCGCCCGGGGTCGCATTGACCGTGAACGGCTGCGCGACCGGTGCGGCCAGACCTGCGGTTGCCGCATCGCCCTGAGGCACGGCGGGCGGATTGGCGACGAACAGCGTGTCGCCGTTGCGGCTTTCGATCTTGTCGATGATGTACGGCGTGATCTTGTAGCCGCCGTTGGCGAACGTGCTCCAGCCGGTGGCGATTTCCATTGGCGTCAGGGTCGCGGTGCCCAGCGCCAGGGACAGGTTGCGCGGCAGGTCCTGCTTGTTGAAGCCGAACTTGCTGATGTAGTCGATGGTGCGATCAACGCCCAGCGCCTGCACCAACCGGATCGACACCAGGTTGCGCGACTTGTACAAGCCTTCACGCAAACGGATCGGCCCGAGGAAGGTGTTGGTGTCGTTCTTCGGACGCCAGACCTTGTCCAGGTACTCGTCGACAAACACGATCGGCGCGTCGTTCACCAGGGTCGCGGCGGTGTAGCCGTTATCCAGGGCGGCGCTGTAGACGAACGGCTTGAAACTCGAACCCGGCTGACGCTTGGCCTGCAGGGCACGGTTGTAATTGCTCTGTTCGAAAGCGAAGCCGCCGACCAGCGAGCGAATGGCGCCGTTCTGCGGATCCAGGGAAACCAGTGCACCCTGGGCCTGTGGAATCTGGCTGAACTTCAGCGAGTTGTCCGGCTGGCGTTGCACGCGAATCAAGTCACCGACCTGGGCCACGTCCGCCGGCTGCTTCGGATTGGCGCCCATGCTGTTGGTGTTCAGGAATGGTCGCGCCCACTTCATGCTGTCCCAGCCAACGTGTTCGTCGCCGGTGCGGGTCATCACTTGCAGGCCGTTCTTGTCGACCTGGGTAACGATGGCCGGCTCCAGGCTGCTGATGGTGCGCTGCTTGGTCAGTTCGGTGGCCCAGGCTTCACGGGTCTTGCCCGGCAGGCGCGACTCAGGACCGCGATAGCCGTGGCGCTGGTCGTAGGTCATCAAACCTTCGTGGACCGCGGTATTGGCCATTTCCTGCAGATTGCTCGGCACGGTCGTGGTGACGCGGAAACCTTCGGTGTAGGCGTCGCTGCCATAACGGCCGACCATTTCGGCACGGGCCATCTCGGCGATGTACGGCGCGTTCACTTCCGGGGTCGGCACGTGATAGCTGGCGTTCAGCGGTTCGTTGATTGCGGTGGTGTAGTCGGCTTCGGTGATTTTCCCGAGCTTGTACATGCGCCCCAGGATCCAGTCGCGACGCTCCTTGCTGCGGGCCGGGTTGGCCAGCGGGTTAAAGCGCGACGGTGCCTTGGGCAGGCCGGCGATCATCGCCATCTGCGCCAGGCTCACATCCCGAATCGATTTGCCGTAGTAGACCTGCGCCGCCGCCTCGATGCCGTAGGCGCGGTTACCCAGGTAGATCTTGTTGACGTACAGCTCAAGGATTTCGTCCTTGGTCAGCTGCCGTTCGATCTGCAGGGCCAGGAGGATTTCGGTGGTTTTGCGCGAGAAGCTGCGTTCGCTGGTCAGGAAGAAGTTCTTCGCCACCTGCATGGTGATGGTGCTGCCGCCGGACTGGATATGGCCGCTTTTAACCAGTTGGGTCGCGGCGCGCATCAGGCTGCTGGGGTCGACCCCATAGTGGTTGGCGAAGTTGTCGTCTTCAGCACTTAGTAACGCATTGATGAAATTGGGGGGAATGTCGGCGAAACGGATCGGAGTGCGGCGCATTTCGCCAAATTCTGCGATCAACTTGTTATCGCTGCTGTATACCCGTAGAGGAATCTGCAACTGAATGCTTCTCAGCGCCTCCACGGACGGCAATCCCGGACTAAGGTAAAGATAGGCGCCACTGAGACCTAAAAGCAGTCCGCAGAAAACGGCGACGATGGACCAACCGAAAAATTTCAGCAGACGAATCAAGGCGTTTGGACATCCAGGGTAAAGAATGAATTTGGCGTCAGGGTCCCGGTTACACAGAGAACGACCCGCGCTGGCAGTAAAAGCGGAAAAAAACGCTGGGCATTATAAGCATTTTTCCGTGGTGGGCGTCATTGGCGCTTCTGTCAAGACGCAGGGATTGAACGCAATGCACATTACAGAGTCCGTAACTCACGGATAGTCATAGGGAATTGGTAGTGCTAGGACTCTTCAATAAAAAGACCAGAACGCTTCTGGGGATCGACATCAGCTCCACGTCGGTGAAGCTTCTGGAGCTGAGCCGCCAGGGCGACCGCTACCGGGTCGAGGCCTACGCGGTCGAACCGCTGCCGGCCAGCGCGGTAATCGAGAAGAACATCGCCGAGCTCGAAGGTGTGGGCCAGGCGTTGTCACGCGTGCTTCTCAAGGCTCGGACCGGTATCAGGAACGTCGCGGTCGCGGTGGCCGGTTCGGCGGTGATTACCAAGACCATCGAGATGGACGCCGGGCTGTCCGATGACGAGATGGAAAACCAGCTCAAGATCGAAGCCGATCAATACATTCCTTATCCATTGGACGAAGTCGCCATCGATTTCGAGGTCCAGGGCGTATCGGTGCGCAACCCCGAACGGGTCAATGTGCTACTGGCCGCTTGTCGGAAAGAAAACGTCGAGGTTCGTGAGGCGGCCCTGGCCCTGGCCGGGCTGACCGCCAAAGTGGTGGACGTCGAGGCCTACGCCCTTGAACGTTCGTTTGGCCTGCTGGCGACCCAGCTCGCCTCCCATCAAGAGCGCCCGACCGTTGCGGTGGTGGACATCGGCGCGACCATGACCACCCTGAGCGTGCTGCACAACGGCCGGATCATCTATACCCGCGAACAATTGTTCGGCGGCCGCCAGCTCACTGAAGAAATTCAGCGTCGTTATGGCCTGACCATTGAGCAGGCCGGGCTGGCGAAGAAGCAGGGCGGTTTGCCCGACGACTACGTCAGCGAAGTGCTGCAGCCGTTTCGCGATGCCCTGGTGCAACAGGTTTCTCGTTCCTTGCAGTTTTTCTTTGCGTCCGGCCAGTACAACGCGGTCGACCATATTCTGTTAGCCGGCGGCACCGCTTCGGTGCCCGGGCTTGATCGGCTGATCGAGCAGCGGCTGGGCACGCCGACTCAGGTCGCCAATCCCTTCGCCGACATGGCGCTGAGCAGCAAGGTCAACGCCGGCGCCCTCGCCAGCGATGCCCCGGCTTTGATGATTGCCTGCGGTCTGGCCCTCAGGAGTTTCGACTGATGGCGCGGATCAACCTTTTACCCTGGCGTGAAGAACTGCGCGAAGAGCGCCGCAAACGCTTTCTGCTGGTGTTGGTGGGTGTGTTGGTCGGCTCGGTGGGGTTGGTGCTGATTGCCGACCAGGTCATCAGCGGCGCCATCAGCCAACAAATGGCCCGCAACGATTACCTGGGCAAACAGATTGCCGTCGTCGATGAGCGCATCAAGCAAATCAGCGAACTCAAGGCCCGTCGCCAGCAACTGGTGGAGCGCATGCGCATCATCCAGGACCTGCAGGGCAACCGGCAGATCAGCGGTCGAATCTTCGACCAGTTGGCGCGTACCCTGCCGGACGGGGTGTATTTCACCGAAGTGAAAATGCAGGGCAAGACCCTGGCGATCACCGGGGCGGCGGAGTCGAACAACAAGGTGTCGGAGCTGATGCGCAATCTCGATGCCTCGGACTGGTTCGACGCGCCAAGCCTGACCGAGGTCAAGGCGACGACCGCCGGTCAGCTGGATCAGGCCAACGTGTTTCAGCTGACGGTTCGTCAGACCCAACCGGCCACGATGGAGGTCGCTAAATGACGCCATCCGAATGGTTCGAAGGGCTGCGCAAGATCGACATCAACGATCTGGACACCAACAACATCGGCTCCTGGCCTCCGGCAATTAAGGCTTTGGCGGGCATCCTGCTGATGGTTCTGGTGCTGGGGCTTGGCTACAACTTTTACATCAGCGACATGGAAAACGAACTCGATCTCAAGCGCGCGGAAGAATCGACGCTAAAGGATCAGTTCGCCAGCAAAGCCAACATGGCGGCCAATCTGGAGCTCTACACCCAGCAGATGAAGGAGATGGAGAACTCCTTCGGCGTGCTGTTGCGGCAATTGCCCAGCGACACCGAGGTGCCCGGCCTGCTGGAAGACATCACCCGCACCGGCCTGGGCAGTGGTCTGGAATTCGAAGAGATCAAATTGCTGCCGGAAGTCACCCAGCAGTTCTACATCGAGTTACCGATCCAGATCACCGTCACCGGCGCCTACCACGACCTGGCGACCTTCGTCAGTGGTGTGGCCGGGCTGCCGCGAATCGTCACCCTGCACGACTTCGACCTTGCACCGGCCAATCCCGAGGGCGGTACGAAGTTGCGCATGAGCATCCTCGCCAAGACTTACCGCTACAACGACAAGGGGCTGCAAAAATGACCCCTTCTCGTGGTTTAACAATGGTTGTGTTGCTGGCCGGTCTGGCCGGTTGCGGCGGCGACAATGGCTTTGGTGATCTGGACGCTTACCTGAACGAAGTACGTCTTCGTCCTTCGGGCAAGATTGAACCAACGCCCACATTCCGGTCTTACCCAACATTCACCTACAGCGCCGCCAACCTGCGCAGTCCGTTTTCCCGACAGCTCAGGGTTGACCTGGCTGGTCAGAAGCACGGCTCGCGCAACGTCAAGCCTGACCCCAATCGGGCCAAGCAGTACCTCGAAGGTTTCAACATCGAGCAGTTTGAAATGGTCGGCACCCTCTCCAATGCCTCCGGTTCCTTTGCGCTGCTGCGCGGAGCGGGCGGGGTGCACCGGTTGAAAGTCGGCGATTACCTGGGGCGTAACGATGGGCGGATCGTCGCCATCAGCGGCTCGCAAGTCGATGTGGTCGAAATCGTTCCCGATGGCGAAGGCGCCTGGCTGGAACGGCCGCGGACCATCCCTTTGAAAGAGCACTCATAGTGGAACTCGAATAATGAACAGGATTTTCTCAACCCTCGGTATTTCGCTATGGATAGCGCTGCTGTCGCCGATGGTACAAGCGGCCACCCTCAACGCGCTGGATGTCGCCGCGCTGCCGGGTGACCGTGTCGAGTTGAAGTTGACCTTCGACGGGCCGCCACCGCCGCCCCACGGCTACACCACCGAATCGCCGGCACGCATCGCGCTGGATCTGCCGGGTGTGGTCAGCAAACTGGCCAACAAGAATCGTGACCTGGGCGGCGGCAATGCCCGCAGCGCCACGGTGGTGGAAGCCAAGGACCGCACGCGACTGATCATCAACCTGACTCAATTGACGCCTTACAGCTCCAGGGTCGAGGGCAACAATCTGTTCGTGGTCGTTGGGCAGGGTGCGAAAGGCGCCGCAGCCAAACCGGTCGCCAGCGCACCGCGGGCCGCTACCGCAAAACCGGCGCCCGCCAAGGCCTATGCGCCCGTGGGCAAGGCCATTCGCGGCGTGGACTTCCAGCGCGGCACCCAGGGTGAAGGCAATGTGGTGATCGACTTGTCGGATCCGTCCATCGCGCCGGACATCCAGGAGCGCGAAGGCAAGATCATCCTCGGTTTCGCCAGGACTCAACTGCCCGAGCCGTTGCGCGTGCGTCTGGACGTCAAGGATTTCGCCACCCCGGTGCAGTTTGTCAACGCCAGCGCCACCGGCGATCGCGCCGTGATCAGCATCGAACCCAGCGGCGCTTTTGAATATTCGACCTACCAGACCGACAACAAGCTGACCGTCAGCATCCGCGCGGTGACCCCCGACGACTTGCAGAAACGCAATGCCGAACGCTTTGCCTACACCGGCGAAAAGCTCTCGCTGAATTTCCAGGACATTGATGTGCGCTCGGTGCTGCAACTGATCGCCGACTTCACCAACCTCAACCTGGTGGCCAGCGATACGGTGCAGGGCGGCATTACCTTGCGCCTGCAGAACGTGCCGTGGGATCAGGCGCTGGATCTGGTGCTGAAAACCAAAGGCCTGGACAAGCGCAAGATCGGTAATGTCTTGCTGGTCGCGCCAGCGGATGAAATCGCCGCCCGTGAGCGTCAGGAACTGGAGTCGCAGAAACAGATTGCCGAACTGGCGCCGCTGCGGCGGGAGCTGTTGCAGGTCAACTACGCCAAGGCCGCTGACATCGCCAAGCTGTTCACCTCGGTGACCAGCGCCGAGGCGAAAATCGATGAACGGGGTTCGATCACCGTCGACGAGCGCACCAACAACATCATCGCCTACCAGACCCAGGATCGCCTCGACGAGCTTCGCCGTATCGTCGCGCAACTGGATATCCCGGTGCGTCAGGTGATGATCGAAGCACGTATCGTCGAAGCCAACGTCGATTACGACAAGAGTCTCGGCGTGCGCTGGGGTGGGTCGATTCAGAACAAGGGCAACTGGAACACCTCGGGTGTGAGTAATGGCGCCAACGCTTCGAACACTATCGGCACGCCCGGCAGCACCAGCACCAACTCGCCGTTCGTCGACATGGGCACGGCGGCGAATACCTCGGGGCTCGGCATCGCCTTTATAACCGACAACGTGCTGCTCGACCTTGAGCTGACGGCGATGGAGAAGACCGGCAACGGCGAAATCGTCTCGCAACCCAAAGTGGTCACGTCCGACAAGGAGACCGCGAAGATCCTCAAGGGCACCGAGATTCCGTATCAGGAAGCCAGCTCCAGCGGTGCGACGTCGGTGTCGTTCAAGGAAGCTTCGCTGTCCCTGGAAGTGACGCCGCAAATCACCCCGGATAACCGCATCATCATGGAGGTCAAGGTCACCAAGGACGAACCGGACTACCTCAACAAAGTGCAGGACGTACCGCCAATCAAGAAAAACGAGGTCAACGCCAAGGTGCTGGTCAACGACGGCGAGACCATCGTCATCGGCGGGGTTTTCTCAAATACTCAGAGCAAGGTTGTAGATAAGGTGCCATTTCTCGGCGATGTGCCGTATCTTGGCCGCCTTTTCCGGCGTGACGTGGTTTCGGAGAAAAAATCCGAGCTGCTGGTATTTCTCACTCCGCGTATCATGAATAACCAGGCGATTGCTGTGAGTCGTTGATTCTGTGCGAAATTTGATTCTTGTTGGACCGATGGGGGCTGGAAAAAGCACCATCGGCCGTTTGCTGGCCAAAGAGCTGCGCCTGCCATTCAAAGATTCCGACAAGGAAATTGAATTGCGCACGGGCGCCAATATCCCGTGGATCTTCGATAAGGAAGGCGAGCCCGGCTTTCGTGATCGCGAGCAAGCGATGATCGAAGAGCTGTGCGCCTGCGACGGCGTGGTACTGGCGACCGGCGGCGGTGCAGTGATGCGCGAAGCCAATCGTCGGGCCCTGCATGCCGGGGGGCGTGTGGTGTATCTGCACGCCTCCGTCGAGCAGCAAGTCGGCCGCACCTCTCGTGATCGCAATCGTCCGCTGTTGCGCACCGCCGACCCGGCCAAGACCCTGCGGGATCTGCTGGCGATCCGCGATCCGCTTTATCGGGAAATCGCCGATCTGGTGGTGGAAACCGATGAGCGGCCGCCACGAATGGTGGTGCTCGACATCCTCGAACGCTTGCAGCAGCTTCCTCCCCGTTAAAGCGCGGAGCGAAATGCGCTATCCTCGGCGTCCTGTCATGGCCGCTCAAGGTTGTGGCGGATGGCTATCAAATGGCGTCACACCAACAGGCGCCGCGCACCTTCGTTAACTCAAGGCAGGACGCCTGATTCCATCTTCACTGTGGGGACACATGCAGACACTCAAGGTCGATCTAGGCGAGCGCAGCTACCCGATTCATATTGGCGAAGGTTTGTTGGATCAGCCCGAGTTGCTGGCCCCGCATATTCGCGGGCGGCAAGTGGCAATCATCTCCAACGAGGCCGTGGCGCCCCTCTATCTCGAACGTCTGACCAAAAGTCTCGCGCAGTTCTCGGTCGTCTCGGTGGTGCTGCCCGATGGCGAAGTCTTCAAGACCTGGGAAACCCTGCAACTGATTTTCGACGGTCTGCTGACTGCGCGGCACGACCGCCGCACCACGGTGATCGCCCTCGGTGGCGGCGTGATTGGTGACATGGCCGGTTTTGCTGCGGCCTGCTACCAGCGCGGCGTCGATTTCATCCAGGTACCAACCACGTTGCTGTCGCAAGTCGACTCTTCGGTGGGTGGCAAGACCGGGATCAACCATCCGTTGGGCAAGAACATGGTCGGCGCCTTCTATCAGCCCAATGTGGTGCTGATCGATACCGCGACCCTCAATACGCTGCCGGCTCGCGAACTGTCTGCGGGCCTGGCGGAAGTCATCAAGTACGGGTTGATCTGCGACGAGCCGTTCCTCACCTGGCTCGAAGAAAACGTCGATCGCCTGCGCGCCCTCGATCAGGTTGCCCTGACCTACGCCATCGAACGTTCCTGCGCGGCCAAGGCTGCGGTGGTCGGTGCCGATGAGAAGGAAAACGGCGTGCGTGCCACGCTGAACCTGGGGCACACCTTCGGCCACGCCATTGAAACCCACATGGGCTATGGTGTGTGGCTACACGGTGAAGCGGTCGCGGCTGGCACTGTAATGGCGCTGGAAATGTCCGCGCGCCTGGGCTGGATCAGCGAGCAGGAGCGGGATCGCGGCATTCGCCTGTTCCAGCGCGCCGGCCTGCCGGTCGTCCCGCCTGAAGAGATGACTGAAGCCGATTTTCTCGAACACATGGCAATTGACAAGAAAGTGATCGACGGTCGTTTGCGCCTGGTGCTGCTGCGCCACATGGGCGAAGCAGTGGTGACCGACGATTATCCGAAAGAGGTTCTACAGGCCACGCTGGGAGCGGATTACCGCGCCCTGGCTCAGCTTAAAGGTTAATAAGATCCCGATGACTAGTTTGCATGCCGACGAGGCTTTCCTCGGCCATTTCCAGTTAAGTCATGACCCTTTTGCTCCACGGGTGCCTGGCTTCAAATTTTTCCCGGCCCAGCGCAAACCGGTGCTGGGGCAACTGCATCACCTGGCCCGTTACAGCCAGTTGCTGCTGGTGGTCACCGGCCCGCAAGGCAGCGGCAAGACCCTGTTGCGTCAGGCCCTGGTGGCCAGCACCAACAAGCAGTCCGTGCAAAGCGTGGTGGTTTCCGCTCGTGGCGCCGGCGATGCCGCTGGTGTGTTGCGTCAGGTTGCCCAGGCGCTGAACGTGGCCCAGGCCGAGATCGGCGCGATTCTGTCCCAGGTTGTGCAACTCGCGCTGACCGGGCAGGAAGTCTATCTGCTGGTGGACGACGCCGAACAACTCGACGAATCCGCACTCGAAGCGTTGATGGCGTTGGCGGCCGGCGCACCTGAGGGTCGCCCTCATGTGTTCCTGTTCGGCGAATCGTCGCTGATCGCGCAACTGGAGGCTTTGAGTCTCGAGGAAGAGCGCTTCCACGTCATCGAGTTGCAGCCGTACACCGAAGAAGAAACCCGCGAATACCTGGATCAGCGTCTCGAAGGCGCCGGTCGGGGTATCGAACTTTTCACCGCGGATCAGATCTCTGATATTCACGAAAGCTCCGACGGTTGGCCTGGCAATATCAACCAGGTCGCCCGCGATGCGATGATCGAAGCCATGATTGCCAGCCGCACAGCGGTGAAGCGTCCAAGTATGGGGTTCAACATGCCGAAGAAACACGTATTGGCGATTTCCGCCGTAGTCGTGGTCGCGGTAGCCGCCGCCTGGTTGATGCCGGGCCGCAGCAAGACACCGACCACCGGCGCACCGGCCAACGAACAGGCTCAGTTGCCACTGGGCACGCCGAAACCTAACGCTGCCGGGGGCGCTCCTTCGGTAGAGTTCGCTGGCAATACGCAGCCAATGCCGTTACCGCTGGTCGGCCAATCGCAACCGGTCATGCGCAGCCCGCTGGCCGAAGCCGCCGGTGGCATCACCGAAGGCGACGACGGCGTGCCGGTCGAAGGCTCCAGCGCCACACCGCCGACCGTAACGACTGTCGCACCGCCTACCGGCATCCAGCCTGGTCCTGCACCAACCCCGGCCGCCAAACCGGTACCGGCACCGACCCAGGTCGCTACCGCCAAGCCTGCGCCTGCGCCAGTGGCCAAACCGGCTCCAGCGCCAGCCAAGCCTGTGGTTGCCGCCAAACCGGCCGAGAAGCCGGTTACCGTCGCCAAAGCCGCCGGTGGCAGCTGGTACGCCGGGCAAGCGCCGGGCAATTACGTGGTGCAGATCCTCGGCACCAGCTCCGAAGCCGCTGCGCAAACCTTCGTCAAGGAGCAGGGCGGCGAGTACCGTTATTTCAAGAAAGTCCTCAACGGCAAACCGCTTTACGTCATCACCTACGGCAGCTTCGCCAACCGCGATGCAGCCGTTACCGCCATCAAGGCCTTGCCAGCGAAGGTTCAGGCTGGTAAACCTTGGCCTCGCTCCGTCGCCAGCGTCCAACAGGAACTGGCAACAGCTCGCTGATGATTCGGCGGCCTTACCCAGGCCGCCTCTCCCGGCACCTCAAAATTTCTACAAGCGCATGCCGTCTCTACAGACCGCGTGCCTTGTGGTGTCTGCGTCATAGTGGTCTTTGAGTCGTTGCGGTCAAAATTAAAAAAGTTTTGACTAGCACAGCATATCGCTTTAAACCTTTCACAAATGCGACATGGATTTGCGACATTTCGTCGTCAAATTTGTGAGCGTAAGTGTCGGTGTGTACAATGACCTCCCTTTTGCCCCCGCAAAGCCGACGTACGTTCGGCGTGGATGGCAAGTGGTTGAATTGAAAAGAAATTTGCCTCGAAAAGAGGCAGCCTGGTGAGAAAGTGTCTATGAAAGCAGGTCTGTACCAACCAGATGAATTCAAGGATAACTGCGGTTTTGGCCTGATAGCCCATATGCAGGGCGAGCCCAGTCATACCCTTTTGCAAACGGCCATTGAGGCCCTGACCTGCATGACCCACCGCGGTGGGATCAACGCCGACGGCAAGACCGGTGACGGTTGCGGCTTGCTGATTCAAAAGCCGGATGTGTTCCTGCGAGCCATTGCCCAGGAAACCTTCGGCGTTGCACTGCCCAAGCAATATGCCGTGGGCATGGTCTTCTTCAACCAGGACCCGGTCAAAGCCGAAGCCGCTCGCGAGAACATGAACCGCGAGATCCTCGCTGCCGGCCTGCAACTCGTCGGCTGGCGTAAAGTGCCGATCGACACCAGCGTCCTCGGCCGTCTGGCCCTCGAGCGCCTGCCGCAGATCGAACAAGTGTTCATCGCCGGCGATGGCCTGAGCGACCAGGACATGGCCGTCAAGCTGTTCACCTCCCGTCGTCGCTCGTCCGTGGCCAACGCCGCCGACGCCGACCACTACGTGTGCAGCTTTTCCCACAAGACCATCATTTATAAAGGCCTGATGATGCCGGCGGACCTCACCGCCTTCTATCCAGACCTCAGCGACCAACGCCTGCAAACCTCGATCTGCGTGTTCCACCAGCGCTTCTCGACCAACACCCTGCCGAAATGGCCGTTGGCGCAGCCGTTCCGCTTCCTCGCCCACAACGGCGAAATTAACACCATCACCGGTAACCGCAACTGGGCCGTGGCCCGTCGCACCAAGTTCACCAACGATTTGATGGACCTGGAAGAACTCGGCCCATTGGTGAACCGCGTGGGTTCCGACTCCTCCAGCATGGACAACATGCTCGAGCTGATGGTCACCGGCGGCATCGACCTGTTCCGTGGCGTACGGATGATCATTCCGCCTGCGTGGCAGAACGTTGAAACCATGGACCCGGATCTGCGGGCGTTCTACGAATACAACTCGATGCACATGGAACCGTGGGATGGCCCGGCCGGCGTGGTAATGACCGACGGTCGCTACGCGGTTTGCCTGCTCGACCGTAACGGTCTGCGTCCGGCGCGTTGGGTCACCACCAAAAACGGTTTCATCACCCTGGCCTCGGAAATCGGTGTCTGGAACTACCAGCCTGAAGACGTGATCGCCAAGGGCCGCGTAGGCCCCGGCCAGATCTTTGCCGTGGACACCGAAACCGGTCAGATCCTCGACACCGATGCGATCGACAACCGCTTGAAGTCCCGTCATCCGTACAAGCAATGGCTGCGCAAGAATGCCCTGCGCATCCAGGCGACCATGGAAGACAACGACCACGGTTCGGCTTTCTATGACGTCGACCAACTCAAGCAGTACATGAAGATGTATCAGGTCACGTTCGAAGAGCGCGACCAGGTACTGCGTCCGCTCGGCGAGCAAGGCTACGAAGCCGTCGGCTCGATGGGCGACGATACGCCGATGGCCGTGCGGTCCCAGCGCGTGCGCACGCCGTACGACGCTTTCCGCCAGCAGTTCGCGCAGGTCACCAACCCGCCGATCGACCCGCTGCGTGAAGCCATCGTCATGTCGCTGGAAATCTGCCTCGGTGCCGAGCGCAACATTTTCCAGGAGTCGCCGGAACACGCCTCCCGCGTGATCCTCAGCTCGCCGGTCATTTCCCCGGCCAAGTGGCGCTCGCTGATGAACCTCGATCGTCCGGGCTTCGAGCGCGCGATCATCGACCTCAACTACGACGAAAGCGTCGGCCTCGAAGCGGCGATCCGCAACGTCGCCGATCAGGCTGAAGAAGCCGTGCGTTCCGGTCGTACCCAGGTTGTATTGAGTGACCGTCACATTGCTCCGGGCAAGTTGCCGATCCACGCTTCCCTCGCCACCGGCGCGGTGCATCACCGCCTGACCGAAAAAGGCCTGCGTTGCGACTCCAACATCCTGGTTGAAACCGCCACCGCTCGCGACCCGCATCACTTCGCGGTGTTGATCGGTTTCGGCGCCTCGGCGGTCTATCCGTTCCTGGCTTACGAAGTGCTGGGCGACCTGATCCGTACCGGTGAAGTCCTGGGCGACCTCTATGAGGTGTTCAAGAACTACCGCAAAGGCATCACCAAAGGCCTGCTTAAGATCCTGTCGAAGATGGGCATCTCGACCATCACGTCGTACCGCGGTGCGCAGTTGTTCGAAGCCATCGGCCTGTCCGAAGAAGTTTGCGAACTGAGCTTCCGTGGCGTGCCAAGCCGCATCAAAGGCGCGCGTTTCGTCGACATCGAAGCCGAACAGAAAGCCCTCGCCGCCGAAGCCTGGAGCCCGCGCAAGCCGATCCAGCAGGGCGGTTTGCTGAAGTTCGTCCACGGTGGCGAATATCACGCCTACAACCCGGACGTGGTCAGCACCCTGCAAGCCGCTGTGCAGCAGGGCGACTACAGCAAGTTCAAGGAATACACGGCGCTGGTGGACAACCGTCCGGTGTCGATGATCCGCGACTTGTTCAAAGTGAAGACCCTGGACACGGCGCTGGACATCAGCGAGATCGAACCGCTGGAATCGGTGCTCAAACGCTTCGACTCCGCGGGCATCTCCCTCGGCGCCCTGTCGCCGGAAGCCCACGAAGCCCTGGCCGAAGCCATGAACCGCCTCGGTGCGCGTTCCAACTCCGGCGAAGGCGGCGAAGACCCGGCGCGCTACGGCACGATCAAGAGCTCGAAAATCAAGCAAGTGGCGACCGGCCGTTTCGGCGTGACCCCGGAATACCTGGTCAACGCTGAAGTGCTGCAGATCAAAGTCGCCCAGGGTGCCAAGCCCGGCGAAGGTGGTCAGCTGCCAGGTGGCAAGGTCAACGGTTTGATCGCCAAGCTGCGTTACGCAGTGCCGGGCGTGACCCTGATTTCGCCGCCGCCGCACCACGACATCTACTCGATCGAAGACTTGTCGCAGCTGATTTTTGACCTGAAACAAGTCAACCCGAAGGCCCTGGTCTCGGTGAAACTCGTGGCAGAAGCCGGCGTCGGCACCATCGCTGCCGGTGTGGCCAAGGCCTACGCGGACTTGATCACCATCTCCGGCTACGACGGCGGCACCGGCGCATCGCCGCTGACCTCGATCAAATACGCGGGCGCCCCGTGGGAACTCGGCCTGGCCGAAACCCACCAGACCCTGCGCGGCAACGACCTGCGCGGCAAAGTCCGGGTACAAACCGACGGCGGCTTGAAAACCGGCCTCGACGTGATCAAGGCTGCGATCCTCGGCGCTGAAAGCTTCGGCTTCGGCACCGCGCCAATGATCGCCCTGGGCTGCAAATACCTGCGCATCTGCCACCTGAACAACTGCGCCACCGGCGTCGCCACTCAGACCGAGAAGCTGCGCAAGGATCACTACATCGGGACCGTCGACATGGTGGTGAATTTCTTCACCTACGTCGCCGAAGAAACCCGTGAGTGGCTGGCCAAGCTGGGCGTGCGCTCCCTCGAAGAGCTGATCGGTCGTACCGATCTGCTGGAAATCCTCGAAGGCCAGACCGCCAAGCAGCAACACCTGGACCTGACCCCGTTGCTCGGCAGCGATCACATCCCGGCAGACAAGCCACAATTCTGCCAGGTGGACCGCAACCCGCCGTTCGATAAAGGCCTGCTGGCCGAGAAAATGGTCGACTTGGCCACTTCGGCGATCAACGACAAGAGCGGCGCCGAGTTCGCCCTGGATATCTGCAACTGCGACCGTTCGATCGGCGCGCGGATCTCCGGCGAAATCGCGCGCAAGCACGGCAACCAAGGCATGGCGAACGCGCCGATCACCTTCCGCTTCAAAGGGACGGCCGGTCAGAGCTTCGGTGTGTGGAACGCCGGGGGCCTGAACATGTACCTGGAAGGCGACGCCAACGACTACGTCGGCAAAGGCATGACCGGCGGCAAACTGGTCATCGTTCCGCCGAAGGGCAGCGTCTACAAGACTCAGGACAGCGCGATTATCGGTAACACCTGCCTGTACGGCGCCACCGGTGGCAAGCTGTTCGCCGCCGGCACCGCGGGCGAGCGTTTCGCCGTGCGGAACTCCGGTGCTCACACCGTGGTGGAAGGCACTGGCGATCACTGCTGCGAGTACATGACCGGTGGTTTCGTCTGTGTATTGGGCAAGACCGGTTACAACTTCGGCTCAGGCATGACCGGCGGTTTCGCCTACGTGCTCGACCAGGACAACACCTTCGTTGACCGGGTCAACCACGAACTGGTGGAAATCCAGCGGATCAGCGGCGAAGCGATGGAAGCCTATCGCAGCCACCTGCAACGCGTGCTGGACGAATACGTCGCGGAAACCGACAGCGAATGGGGTCGTAACCTCGCTGAAAACCTCGACGACTATCTGCGCCGTTTCTGGCTGGTCAAGCCCAAGGCTGCCAACCTGAAATCGTTGCTTTCCAGCACCCGTGCCAATCCGCAGTGATATGCGCCTGAAGAGTTTGATGAGGTTTTAACAATGGCTGAACGTCTGCCTAACGCCGTCGAGTGCAGCGATGGCGGGCGCGCAGGGGCGAAGAAGAAACTGGTGCGTGACGGCCAGCCAGAGTGCGGGG
>NZ_JBIWEL010000031.1:0-33543 GCF_044762525.1 Pseudomonas sp. NPDC096950
CAGATCAGGCGCAGGAGAAACCATTTCTGTTTCTGGCCGATGCACAGCGGTTGGCTGTGGGTACGGACCAGACGTTGCGGCAAACGATAGCGCAACCAGCCCCGGGTGCAGGCGAGAATTTCAACATCTTCGCGCTCCAGGCCGACTTCTTCGTTCAACTCGCGGTACAAGGCGTCTTCCGGCGTCTCCTGGGGGTTGATCCCACCCTGTGGAAACTGCCAGGCATCTTGATTGATACGGCGAGCCCATAGCACCTGGCCGGCATCATTCGTGAGAATGATCCCGACATTGGGGCGGAAACCATCGGGGTCGATCACGGCAACAACCTCGCAAACGCATGTCGCCGCATTGTTCCACAAAGGTTGTGAAGGCAGCAACGAGCCGGCCCACCTTATGTGCACTCTTGTGAAAAGTACGTATTCTGGGGACCTTTCTACAGACTTTTCAGCGAGTAACTGCAATGCGGCTGGCTTTATTCGACTTGGACAACACGCTTTTGGGCGGCGACAGTGACCACGCCTGGGGCGATTACCTGTGCGAACGCGGCTTTCTCGATGCCGTGACGTACAAGGCGCGCAACGACGAGTTCTATCAGGATTACCTGGCGGGCAAGCTGGATCAGGCCGAATACCTGAACTTCTGCCTGGAAATCCTCGGCCGCACCGAAATGGCCACTCTCGATCAGTGGCATTTGGACTACATGCGCGACTGCATCGAACCGATCGTGCTGCCCAAAGCCATCGAGCTGCTGGCCAAACACCGCGACGCCGGCGACAAACTGGTGATCATCACCGCCACCAACCGCTTCGTCACCGGACCGATTGCCCGCCGCCTGGGCGTTGAAACCCTGATCGCCACCGAATGCGAAATGATCGACGGCCGCTACAGCGGGCGCAGCACTGACATTCCGTGCTTCAAGGAAGGCAAGGTCACGCGGTTGAATCGTTGGCTGGAAGAGACCGGGCATTCGCTGGAAGACAGTTATTTCTATAGTGATTCGATGAATGATTTGCCGTTGCTGGAGCAGGTGACGCATCCGGTGGCGGTGGATCCGGACCCGAATCTGCGGGCCGAAGCCGAGAAGCGTGGCTGGCCGGTGATGTCTCTGCGCGACTGATATCGCCTTCGCGGGCAAGCCCGCTCCCACATTGGAATGCATTTCAAATGTGGGAGCGGGCTTGTCCGCGAAGGGGCCAGTCAACTCAACTTCAACTTATCTGACTCGCGTTCCGCTACTGACCAGGCTTTTGCAACATCACGCTATACGGCACCGGCGCCCAGCTATACCCCTTGCTCTCTGCACGCACATGCCCCAACCCCGGAAACGAAATGTGCGCGGCCCCCACCAGGTAACCCTGTTTGGCGGCGTCACTGAGCACGCGCTGGCGCGAGGCCATGGCCTGTTTCGGGTCAACGTCATAGTCGACGGTGACTGTCGGATCGCGGAACTGCACTTCGGCAGAATGAATAATGTCCCCCCACAGCAGCAGACGCTGGCCACGGCTTTCGATCATGTAGCCGGTCAGCCCTGGCGTATGGCCGTGTTCCGCAACGGTGCTGACGTCCGGGAACAACTCGGTCGCGCCGTCGAAAGTCTTTAACTTGCCGGCATTGACGTACGGATCGACGGTTTTGTGCGACTGCACGAACGTGGTTTTGTGATCCGCCGGCGCGGCAGCCTCGACACTGGCGCTCAACCAATAATCCGGATCATGGCGATCGACATACACCGTCGCATTGGCAAACACCGGCTGACCACCCACGCTCAGGCCGCCGGAATGGTCGCCATGAATGTGTGTCAGCAGAATCACATCGATGTCCTGCGGCTGATAACCGGCGGCGCGCAAATTGGCGACCAATTGGCCCGAGCCTGCACCGAACAATTCCCCCGCCCCCGTATCGACCAGCATCTTGTGGCTGCCGGTGTCGATCAGAAAACAGTTGATCGACAACTCCACCGGCAGCGTCTCATGGGACGCCGCGTACGCCGCTCGAACTTCGTCGGGTTTGCTCATGATCTTCGACACATCGCGGGGCGCCGTGCCGTCCGACAGCACGGTGACCCGGAAATCGCCCAGCGCAAAACGGTAGTAACCCGGCGCCTGCTGCGCCGCCCAGCCGGAAGACGCCGTGGTCTGGTCCGGTGCTGCAACGGAGTCCGCCCAGGCCATCGGAGCAGAAGCGAACATGGCAGCGGCTAACAGTGAGATCAATTTGAGTTTCATGGTGACTCCTTTCTTTAAGGATGATCGACTTCAGTTCGTAAAAAGCAGTCTGGTTGAAAATCGAACGGAGCCGCCGAACTGCGCGGCCCCGCTCTTCCCCACTCACTGCTTCAGCGCGTCACGAATCGCATCGCTGGCCTGACGGATGGCTGCCTGGGTAGCTGGCACATCGTGGATGCCGTTAAGCAGGACGAAGTCGTGGATCATTCCGTTGTAGCGAGTCGCCGTGACCTCGACGCCGGCCTCCTTGAGCTTGCGGGCATACGCCTCGCCCTCATCCCGTAGCGGATCGTTTTCTGCGGTGATGACCAACGCCTTCGGCAGCCCGCGAAGTTGCTCCAGCGTCGCGCGCATCGGCACCGCGTACGGGTTGCTGCGGGTTTTCTCGTCCGGCGCGTAGATGTTCCAGCCGAACTGCATGAAGGCCCGCGGCAAGAAGCGGCCCGTGTCGAAATCACGGTATGACTGGGTTTCAAAGTTCGTGTCGGTGGCGGGAATCAGCAGCACCTGCAAGCGAATATCGGGACCGCCGCGATCCTTGGCCATCAGCGTCAGCGCGGCGGACATATCGCCGCCGACGGAGTTGCCGGCCACCGCCATGCGACTGCCGTCAACGCCGATTTCCGCGCCATGGGCGGCCACCCACTTGGCGGCGGCGTAGTTCTGCTCGACCTGAGTCGGAAACACGGCATCCGGGATCGGCGTGTACTCGACGAACACCGCCGCCGCGCCGGAGCCCACCACCAGATCTCGCACCAGGCGTTTATGGTTTTCAAAGTCGCCGGCAATCCACACGCCGCCGTGAATGAACAGCAGCACCGGTGGCTTGCCGGTGGCGTGTTCGGGTTTCATCACGTACAGCTTCACGCGCTGGCCGTTTTCGGAAATGGTTTTTTCCGAGGTGATGACCCCGGAAAGATCAACCGGTGTCTTGGCCTGCAACCCGGTCAGCACCGAGCGGACCTGCGGCCCGGGCAAGGTCCAGAACGGGCTGCTGTCCTTGTTGACCTGGGCCAGGAACGAACGCACTTGCGGGTCGATTCGCGGGTCGGTGGCGGCGTCCGGCGCAGCCATGGCGCTCTGGCTTATGGCAAGGGTGGCTCCGGCGAACAATGCGGCTTTGGTGAGGCTGTTCATGAAGTTTCTCCGTTTGAAGGGGTCGAAGTGATTTGGGCCATGACTGTTTCCGTCGTGGCACATTCAAACGATAAGCCTGGGAGATTGACTTGATAATCCGCTGTTTCCGGTATTAATTGTGCCAAATGCGGCACAGTCGATCGAGATACAGACCATGGACATGAATGAAACGCTGGTGTTTCTCAAAGTCATCGAAGAAGGCAGCTTCACGGCGGCTGCTCACGAGCTTCGATTGCCCAAGACCACCATCAGCCGAAAGGTTCGGGAACTGGAACAGCGCCTCGGCGTGCAGTTGTTGCACCGCACCACGCGGCGCCTGGGTCTGACCGAGGCCGGTCGCATCTACTTCCAGTGTTGCAAGCAGATCCCCCAGTCCTTGCTCGACGCCGAGGCCGCCGTCGGCCAATTGCAGGGCAACCCGCGCGGCACCTTGCGCATCACGGCGTCTTATTCGTTGACCATCAGTTTGCTGTCGCCGCTGCTGGGGGAATTTCGCGCGCTGTATCCCGAGGTTCATGTGGATTTGGTGCTGAGCCACCAAACCCTCGACCTCGTCGAAGAAGGCATCGACATCGCGCTGCGCATGGGCAACTTGCCTGACTCATCCATGGCCGCCCGCCAACTGGCCGTGCTGCCGAACCGGATCTACGCCAGCCCGATTTATCTGGAACGCCATGGCGAACCGAGCCACCCGCTGGAGCTACGCCAGCACCTGGCACTGGTGACGCGGGTGGCGCGCAGCGGGAGCAGCTATGCGTGGCCGATGAGTGATGGCGGTGCCCATGAGAGTTTTGAAATCAGCCCGGTGATCGAGGCGGATGATCCGGAGCTGCTCAAGGAGCCGCTGTTTGCCGGCGCGGGGCTGATGATGGCGACCGACATGATCATGCAGCGCCATGTGGAGGAAGGACGGGTGCAACCGGTGCTGCCGGGATGGCTGGGACGCTGCCCGGCGCTGCACGCAGTGTTTCCCAGAGGGCACGTGCAGCCGCCAAAGCTGCGGGCCTTTATCGACTTCCTGATGCCCCGCCTCGAACTCGAATGGGACAGGTCACTGCGCAGCTCGGACGCTGCGGTCAAACGCAAGCCGCGCGAACCTGATGCCGACGCGTGAGGCTGCGCTTAAACCGGCTTGGCGCCCATCAACCCCGCGATCGCGATAAAACAGACAAAGCTGAACAACGCCAAGGCAAAGGTAAATTTCCCCACGCCGCCCGGCGCCGTGCGCAGTTTGTTAAGGCGCACCAGCAACCAGAACCATGCGAGCGCCGCCAAGGTGTACAGCACGCTCGACGCCAGAATCCAGGTCTGCCCCAGCGGCCAGCCCACCAGATGCACCATCCACCAACCGGTGAACGGCATGCTCAACAGCGCCAGGCCCATCAACAACCAGACAAACACTCGCGGCCGTTGCAACGTGCGACTTCCCGCCGTCGCATCGCCCTTGCGCCGCGCAAGCCCGACCCATATCGCCAGACCCAAGGCGCTGGCCAGCAGCAACACCGTTGCCACCACATGCGCCACTTTCAGGGCGGTTAACGTTTCCATTGTTCGAATTCCTTATGACGTGCCCATCAGCGTAGCCGCTCAGCCGAGAAACAGTTTGTAGGCCGGGTTGTCGCTCTCATCCCAGTACGGGTAGCCGATTTCTTCAAGCGCTGCGGGCACCAGATGACGTTCATCGTGGGGCACTTGCAGGCCGGCAACCACGCGACCATCCGCCGCGCCGTGGTTGCGGTAGTGGAACATCGAGATGTTCCAGCGCCCGCCCAGTTTATTGAGGAAGTTGAACAGCGCCCCCGGACGCTCCGGGAATTCGAAACGCAAAATCACTTCATCGACCACATGCGCCGCGCGACCGCCGACCATGTGGCGGATGTGCAGCTTGGCCAGTTCGTTGTCGGTCAGGTCGAGCACCGGGAAACCTTGCTCGCTGAGGCTGGCGATCAGCGCACTGCGCGGGTCGTTGTCCGGGTGTGTCTGCACGCCAACGAAGATGTGCGCTTCGCTGCCGGTGTTGTAGCGGTAGTTGAATTCGGTGATCTGGCGCTTGCCGATGGCTTCGCAGAACGCCTTGAAGCTGCCCGGTTTCTCGGGGATGGTCACGGCGATGATGGCTTCGCGGCCCTCGCCCAATTCGGCGCGTTCGGCGACATGGCGCAGACGGTCGAAGTTGACGTTGGCACCGGAGTCGATGGCCACGAAGGTGTGACCGGTGACGCCATTCAGGTCGACGTACTTCTTGATCCCGGCCACGCCCAGGGCGCCGGCAGGCTCGGTGATCGAGCGGGTATCGTCGTAGATATCCTTGATCGCCGCGCAGATTTCATCGGTGCTGACGGTGATCACTTCATCGACGTAGTCTTTGCAGATATCGAAGGTGTGCTGGCCGATCTGCGCCACCGCCACGCCATCGGCAAAGATGCCCAC
Source organism: Pseudomonas sp. NPDC096950 (assembly GCF_044762525.1). NCBI lineage: Bacteria > Pseudomonadati > Pseudomonadota > Gammaproteobacteria > Pseudomonadales > Pseudomonadaceae > Pseudomonas > Pseudomonas sp. NPDC096950. The sequence goes on from NZ_JBIWEL010000031.1 coordinate 5,793, forward strand.
GGTCGGCAGAATTACTCGTTCGCCGGCCGCCATGGCGGCTTGCAGGCAGTTGGAATCGTCCGGCTCGACGCCGATGATCTTGATTTCCGGGCGCAGGTATTTCACGTACGCCGCGATGCCGGCGATCAAACCGCCACCGCCCACCGGGACGAAAATCGCATCCAGACGGCCAGGGTGCTGGCGCAGAATCTCCATCGCCACCGTGCCCTGCCCGGCAATGGTGTGGGGATCGTCATACGGGTGGATGTAGACGTAGCCTTTTTCGTCGACCAGTTTCAGCGAGTAGGCCAGGGCTTCCGGGAACGAATCGCCATGTAGCACCACTTTGCCGCCACGGGAACGCACACCTTCGACTTTGATTTCGGGAGTGGTCTTGGGCATGACGATGGTCGCTTTCACGCCCAACACCTTGGCCGCCAGGGCCAGGCCCTGCGCATGGTTGCCCGCCGAGGCGGTCACCACGCCGCGCGCGCGTTCTTCATCGCTCAACTGGGTCAGCTTGTTGTAAGCGCCGCGAATCTTGAACGAGAACACGGGCTGCAAGTCTTCGCGCTTGAGCCAAATACTGTTGCCCAGCCGCTCGGAGAGCTGGCGAGCAGTCTGCAACGGGGTTTCTACGGCAACGTCATAAACGCGCGAGGTGAGGATCTTCTTGACGTACTGTTCGAGCATCGGAAAGCATCACTGAGCGGGTTGGGCAGGGCCAAGGAGTCTAACCCGGCTTTCAGCCGGACGACCACACGAATGCAGAGGTTTTAGACCCACATGCCGCTATAATGCCGGCCTTTCCGTTCTCCCCTTGCCCGCTTCGGAGCCCGCATGACCCAGGATCAACTCAAACAGGCAGTGGCCCAGGCCGCCGTCGACTTCATCCTTCCGAAACTCGATGACAAGAGCGTCGTCGGCGTCGGCACCGGCTCTACCGCCAACTGCTTCATTGATGCACTGGCCAAGCACAAGGGCGCGTTCGATGGCGCCGTCGCCAGTTCCGAAGCCACCGCCGCGCGCCTCAAGGGCCACGGGATTCCGGTGTATGAGCTGAACACCGTCAGCGACCTGGAGTTCTACGTCGACGGCGCCGATGAAAGCGACGCGCACCTGAACCTGATCAAGGGCGGCGGCGCGGCCCTGACCCGCGAGAAGATCGTCGCGGCCGTGGCCAAGACCTTCATCTGCATCGCCGACGGCAGCAAACTGGTGCCGGTGCTCGGCGCGTTCCCGTTGCCAGTAGAAGTGATCCCGATGGCCCGCAGCCATGTTGCCCGCGAACTGGTGAAACTGGGCGGCGACCCGGTTTACCGCGAAGGCGTGCTGACCGACAACGGCAACATCATCCTCGACGTGTTCAACATCCAAATCACCAACCCGGTGGAGCTGGAGACGCAGATCAATGCGATCGTCGGCGTGGTCACCAACGGCTTGTTCGCGGCGCGTCCGGCGGATTTGCTGTTGCTGGGGACGAGTGAAGGCGTCAAAACCCTGCGCGCTGAGTAACCCGCCACACAGATAACCTGTGGGAGCGGGCTTGCTCGCGAAGGCGGTGTGCCAGTCGATATCTCTATCGACTGACACGGCCTCTTCGCGAGCAAGCCCGCTCCCACAGTTGTTTTGGGGTGTTGGTTAGTTTTGTGCTGGTTTTTTGAAGGTGTAGAACAGGTTCGGTTCGCTGACCAGATACAACGTACCGTCGTCATCCATCGCAATCCCTTCCGCTTGCGGAACGGTCTTTTGCAGCCCCTGGCGCCCCTTGTTCAGGGACATCGTGCTCAGCGGTCGCCCATCCACATCCAGCTCCATGATCAGCCGCGACTCATCGGACAGCGCCATCAAGTGGCCGCTGCGCTCGTCGTATTGCAGGCTCGACAGGTCCCGCACAAACATCCCGGCATCGCGCTTGGGATTGTTGACGACGTGCACGGCGTAGGATTTTTCCGGGTTGTAATGAGGGAATCCCTGCACTTCGTAGATCAGCATCGGATCGCGTTCCTTGGCGACAAACAGGCGCTTGCCCACCGAGTCGTACGCCAGACCTTCGAAACCCTTGTTGCCGCTCATGTGCACGCCGAGGGTCATCTGTTCGGCGTCGGCGGCGTCGAGGAATGTGGTGTCCTTATCCAGATGAATCTTGATCAAGCGCTGCTGGCGTTCATCGGTGACCACGTAGGTGTCGGCGCTGATGAACTCCACCGCTTCCGGGTCGCCGAAGCCGATCAACGACACACGCCGCAGGATCTTGCCGTCCAGGGACAGCTCGATCAGTTCGGCATTTTTATTGGTCACCGTGAACAGGCTTTTGCGCACCGGATCGTAGGTCAGCGCCGAGACGTCATCGTCCAGACCGTCGATCACTTGCGCCTCGATCACCACCCGATACTGGTCCAGACCAATGGAATGCTCACTTGCCGGCTGCCATAGCGTGTGCAGATTGAACCAGGCGCGTTCGAACAGACGCAGGTACTGGCCGATCGCGACAAGTACGATCAGCGCAATCACCGACAGGATCAAAATCAGAGGTTTGGGACGGGCAAGTCGACGCATTCAGGCAAGCTCGAAAACAGGGCGGGCGGATGAAATACCACGGCATTCTGAATTCAAGCTTAAAGCCTTCAGCCGCGGTCCCGCAGGTTTACCCGAACGAGCGACCGCGCGCCAGCCTCCATCTGTAGGCTATTTCTGTTTTTCGAAGCGATAAAACAGATTCGGCTCGCTGACCATATACAACACGCCCGCCTCGTCCATGGTCACGCCTTCGGCGCGGGGAATGGTCTTCTTCAGGCCGTTGAACCCGCCCAGCAGAGTCATGAAGCTGACCTGCTCGCCCTTCTCGTCCAGCTCCAGCAACAGGTGCGAGTCGGCGGACAACACCAGGGTGTGCCCGGTGCGCGGGTCGATGGCCAAGGCCGACAGGTTGCGGATGTCCAGTTCGTTACTCGCGAGTTTCTGCTTGTCGCCCTTAAGAGTCTGGCTACCATCGCTTTTCCAGCTGAACAGCGCCGGTGGGCGCTCTTCACCCAGCAGCAGTTGCTGATTGCGCGGGTCCCAGACGATGGCTTCGAACGCCTTGTTCTGGTCTTTCGACGGACCCAGGTCGTATTTCGGGAAGTCTTCGCGGTGCAGTTCGCGGGTGGCGGCATCGACCTTGACGATCGACAGCATGTGCTCGCGCTCATCGGTGATGGCGATCAAGCCATTGCCCATGGTCGTCACGCCTTCCGGATTGGTCCAGCCCACCAGCGGCATCTTGCGCAACACATCGCCCTGCAAGGTCAACTCGACCAGGAACGGGTTCTTGCCCATGACCGAGAACAGGGTTTTGGTCTGCGGGTCGTAGGACAGGTCCGATGCCTCGTCCTTTTCCATGCCCGGCAGCAACTTGGCATCGATCACCGCCCGGTAATCCGGCAGCCAGACACTCTGCTGGCGCTCCGCCGGAGTTTCCAGACGCTCGCGCACCCACAGCACACCGCGATCATCCCAATGCATGGCAAACGCCAGGCCATAACCCGCCGCAATCACCAGCAACAGCCAGTAATACCAGCGCATCAGGAAACGTGGACGACGAGGGGATTGCAGAGTCGGGAGCGGTTGCGTGGCCATCAGGGGATGCGTTCCAGAAATTCAGGCTAAGGGTAATAGCACAAACGGACCGGCTCAGACGCCAGGAACCGCGGAATTATCCAGACAGGATGTGAAAAAAACGGGAAATGGCGGGAAAGCCATGTGCGGGCAGACGCGGACTGTGGGCAGGATCACAAAACCAATGTGGGAGCGGGCTTGCTCGCGAATGCGGTGGATCAGTCAACATCATCGTTGAATGACACACCGCATTCGCGAGCAAGCCCGCTCCCACAGGAGGGTTATGCGTGAATCAGCGAACGCTGCTGGTGAAGCTGCTGGCGCCCGGCAATTCCAGCACGATCTCATCACCGACATTCAGCGGACCAACGCCCACCGGCGTGCCGGTCAGGATCACGTCCCCGGCCTGCAGCGAGAAGCAGCCGGCCATGTACTGGATCATTGGCACGATCGGGTTGAGCATGTCCTTGCTGTTGCCATCCTGGCGCACATCGCCGTTGATGGTCAGGCGGATGCCGATGTCGGTGAGGTCGGAGAAGGTGCTGCCGACCACGAACGGTGCAATCACCGCCGCGCCATCGAAGGACTTGGCGATTTCCCACGGCAAGCCCTTCGCTTTCAGCTCGGACTGCTTGTCCCGCAGGGTCAGGTCCAGGGCCGGGGCGAAACCGGAGATCGCATCCAGCACTTCTTCACGGCTCGGTTTTGTCGACAGCGGCTTGCCGATCAACACGGCGATTTCCGCTTCGTAGTGCACCCCGCCGCGCTCGGTCGGAATGGCGAAACCGCCTTCCAGCGGCACCACGCAACTGCCTGGTTTGATGAACAGCAATGGCTCGGTCGGGACCGGGTTGTCCAGTTCCTTGGCGTGTTCGGCATAGTTACGGCCGATGCACACCACTTTCCCGAGGGGGAAGTGAATACGCGTACCGTCGACATACTGGTGCTGATAGCTCATTACCGACTCCTGCCTGGTGAATTCGTGAAGTTCGCGGCTCACACCGCGAAGATTTTGCCCGGGTTCATGATGCCGTTCGGGTCGAACACAGCTTTGACGGCTTTCATGTACTCGATCTCAACCGGCGAGCGGCTGTAGGTCAAGTAGTCACGCTTGGTCATGCCCACGCCGTGTTCGGCGGAAATCGAACCGTTGTACTTCTCGACGGTTTCGAACACCCATTTATTCACCGTAGCGCACTTGGCAAAGAACTCGTCCTTGCTCAGGTTTTCCGGCTTGAGGATGTTCAAGTGCAGGTTGCCGTCGCCGATGTGGCCGAACCAGACGATTTCGAAGTCCGGGTAGTGTTCGCCGACGATCGCGTCGATTTCCTTCAAGAACGCCGGGACTTTCGACACAGTGACCGAAATGTCGTTCTTGTACGGCGTCCAGTGGGAGATGGTTTCGGAGATGTACTCGCGCAGTTTCCAGAGGTTCTGCAACTGGGTTTCGCTCTGGCTCATCACGCCGTCCAGCACCCAGCCCTGCTCGACGCAGTGCTCGAAGGTTTCCAGGGCGTGGTTGGCCACTTCTTCGGTGGTCGCTTCGAATTCCAGCAGCGCGTAGAACGGGCAGTCGGATTCGAACGGCGCCGGCACGTCGCCACGGGCCATGACCTTGGCCAGGGCTTTGTCGGAGAAGAATTCAAACGCAGTCAGGTCAAGTTTGCTCTGGAACGCGTGCAATACCGGCATGATCGAATCGAAATCGGCGGTGCCGAGGACCATGGCAGTGAGGTTTTTCGGCGCACGGTCAAGACGCATGGTGGCTTCGACGACAAAACCGAGGGTGCCTTCGGCGCCGATGAACAGCTGACGCAGATCGTAGCCGGTGGCGTTCTTGATCAGGTCGCGGTTCAGTTCCAGCACATCGCCCTTGCCGGTGACGACTTTCATGCCGGCCACCCAGTTGCGGGTCATGCCGTAGCGAATCACCTTGATCCCGCCGGCATTGGTGCCGATATTGCCGCCAATCTGGCTCGAACCGGCCGACGCGAAGTCCACCGGGTAGTACAGGCCTTTTTCTTCCGCGACGTTCTGCAAATGCTCGGTGACCACGCCAGGCTGACAAACGGCAGTGCGGTCGGTGAGGTTCACGTCGAGGATCTGGTTCATATAGTCAAACGACACGACCACTTCGCCATTCGCGGCCACCGCAGCAGCGGACAGCCCGGTACGACCGCCGGACGGCACCAGCGCAACCTTGTGCGCGTTGGCCCAGCGCACGATGGCCTGGACTTGCTCGGTGGTCTTGGGAAACACGATGGCCGTGGGGGCCGGGGCGAAATGCTTGGTCCAATCCTTACCGTAAGCATTGAGGGAGTCGGCATCGGTCAGCACCTTGCCAGGCTCAACCAGGGTCTTCAGCTCTTCAATCAGGGCAGGATTGGTCATCGACAGAACTCTCGAACAATTCATGGTCATCCTGAGAACGCTTCACGTCGCAGGAATGAGTGTTTAGCGGGGTGCGTATGCTAGCATACCGACCCCGCAGGGTAGTGCCCAACGGCTATTCTGCGGTAACGGCATTCTTGCCGTTCGGGTCAGCATCTGTTGACCATTTCCTGCCATTTTTCTCCGGGATACAGGTTTACGCAGATGAGCAAGACTTCTCTCGATAAGAGCAAGATCAAGTTCCTTCTTCTCGAAGGCGTCCACCAATCGGCTGTCGACGTTCTCAAGTCGGCGGGCTACACCAGCATCGAGTACCTCACTGGTTCTCTGCCGGAAGCCCAGCTGAAGGAAAAGATCGCTGATGCGCACTTCATCGGCATTCGCTCTCGCACTCAACTGACCGAAGAGATCTTCGATCACGCGAAGAAGCTCGTGGCTGTAGGGTGTTTCTGCATCGGCACCAACCAGGTTGACCTGAACGCTGCCCGCGAACGCGGTATCGCGGTGTTCAACGCGCCGTACTCCAACACCCGCTCCGTGGCTGAGCTGGTGCTGGCCGAAGCGATCCTGTTGTTGCGCGGCATCCCTGAGAAGAACGCTTCCTGCCACCGTGGCGGCTGGATCAAGAGCGCGGCCAATTCCTTCGAAATCCGTGGCAAGAAGCTCGGCATCGTCGGTTACGGTTCGATCGGTACACAACTGTCGGTCCTGGCTGAAGGCCTGGGCATGCAGGTGTTCTTCTACGACACCGTGACCAAGCTGCCGTTGGGCAACGCGACTCAGGTCGGTAACCTGACCGAGCTGCTGGGCATGTCCGACATCGTCACCCTGCACGTTCCGGAAACCGCGGCCACCCAATGGATGATCGGCGAGAAGGAAATCCGCGCCATCAAAAAGGGCGGCATCCTGATCAACGCTGCTCGCGGCACTGTGGTTGAGCTGCAAGCCCTGGCAGACGCGATCAAGGACAAGCACCTGATCGGCGCGGCCATCGACGTATTCCCGGTGGAGCCGCGCTCCAACGACGAAGAGTTCGAAAGCCCGCTGCGTGGCCTGGACAACGTGATCCTGACCCCGCACATCGGCGGTTCCACCGCTGAAGCGCAAGCCAACATTGGTCTGGAAGTGGCAGAGAAACTGGTCAAGTACAGCGACAACGGTACGTCCGTATCGTCGGTGAACTTCCCGGAAGTGGCCCTGCCGGCTCACCCTGGCAAGCACCGTCTGCTGCACATCCACGAGAACATCCCGGGTGTGATGAGCGAGATCAACAAGGTCTTCGCCGAAAACGGTATCAACATCTCCGGTCAGTTCCTGCAGACCAACGAGAAGGTCGGCTACGTCGTGATCGACGTCGATGCCGACTACTCGGAAATCGCCCAGGAGAAACTGCAGCACATCAACGGCACCATTCGTTGCCGCGTACTGTTCTGATAGTGACTTGAGCGACAAAAAAAGGAGACCTTCGGGTCTCCTTTTTCATGGGCGCTACACTGTCATTTAACGTTGACGGTGATCTTCTTCGACACGATCGGCGGATCGAACGGCATGTGGCCGCTGTCACCCAGCTCCAGTTGCAAGGTGTGCTTGCCCGGAGCCAGTTTGACCTCGGCCTGGGTCTGCGCCTTGCCGAAGTGCATGTGATTGGCGTCCAGCGGAATCGGCGCGCCGGCAGCGGGCAGTTCTTTTACATCAATCAGCAAATGGTGATGGCCGGTGTTTTTGGTGACGTCGCCGGCCGGGGCGAGGGCCACGTCCTTGACACCGAATTTGACGGTGAAGGTTTCCGGGACAGTGGCGCCGTCTTCGGGAGATACGATGAACACTTCCGCACCTTTGGGCGCCGGAGTCGCGGCGCTGGCCAACACCGACACACCCATCAACAGGCCAGCCAATGCTGCTCGTGACATAAACGTTTTCATTCTCTTCTCCAGTTTTTCCGTAAAATCCGCGTGGCCGATACAACTTCACGGCCATTCGTTGTCGAAGGACCTCGACAACCATAGCAAAGCGAGCCTGAACCAGAGCATCGCGATAATGAATTCAAAGGAGTGACCATGCGTTTTTTGCCTGGCCTGATCTGCCTGCTACCCCTTTTGAGCCCTTTGGCTCATGCCGAATTGATAGACGATGTATTTGACCGCGGCGAATTGCGTATTGCTCTTGAGGCTAATACACCGCCCTTCAATTTCAAGGACGACGGCAAATTGACCGGGTTCGAAGTCGAGCTGGGCCAGCTGCTGGCCAATGAACTGGATGTGCGCGCCGACTTCGTGGTCACCGACACCAGCGATCTGCTGCCAGGCGTTGAAACCGGCAAGTACGACGTGGCCATCAACCACATAGCAATGACCGCGGATCTGAAGGATCGTTTCGACTTCAGCGAACCCTACAGCCACACCGATGCGCAATTGATCGTGCAGAAAGAAGAGCAGCCGCAGTCGATGCTGCTGGTGCAGACGCTGAAGGAAGAGGCGCCCAAGGTCAGCCAACCGGTGAGCCTGGCGATTCCGTTCCAGAAAGGTAACCCGGCGTTCCATGCGAGCCTCGACAACGCGTTGCAGCGGATCAAGGCGGATGGCCGGTTGGAGGCGTTGACGCAGAAGTGGTTTGGGGCGGATACGAGTGTGGAGCCCAAACCCTGATTCCGGGCTGATGAGTAACCCCTGTGGGAGCGAGCCTGCTCGCGAAAGCGATGGAACAGTCAACGATGATGTTGAATGTTAAGACCCCTTCGCGAGCAGGCTCGCTCCCACAGGGTTGGTACCAGGCGTCAGTCTTGCGCAACCAATGCAGCCGCTGCTTCGGGCAACTCCAGCTCACTAAACACTTGAACCCCATGACGCTTGAGCAACGCTGCCGTCACCCCTTCGCCACTGACCTTCACACCGCTGAAGCTCCCGTCATACGTCAGCAAATTCCCGCACGACGGGCTGTTAGCCTTCAAAACAGCAATCCGGATGCCGTGCTTCTGCACCAGCTCCAACGCCTGATAAGCCCCCGACAGAAACTCAGCACTGACATCTTCGCCCTCGGTGGTGATCACCAGCGCCTGACCATCCAGCACTTCCCCGCCCTGCCCACCCGGAATCTCCGCCGCAGCCCTTGGCGTCGGCAAGCCACCCGCCACTTCCGGGCACAACGGCACGACCCGGCCCTCGGCGATCCATTGGTCCAGCAGATCAAACGGCCCGCTCGCCCCGCCGTCGTAACGTACGCGGTGGCCCAGCAGGCAGCGGCTAACCAGAATCTTGTGCATGATCAGAACGGCTCGTTACCGCGACGGCGGAACCAGCCGGTCAACGACAGGCGATCCCGGGTGGCGGGCAGGACTTCGTGGGGCACTTCGCCCGACAGGAACACCACCAGACAACCGCCGGTGGGCACCACATTGTGTTTGACGCCGTTCTTGAGGTACATGCGCAGTTCACCGCCGTGTTCGGGCAGCCAGGCGTCGTTGAGGTAGATCACCGCCGAGACCATGCGCCGGTCGTCGTCTCGGAAACGGTCCACATGCTTGAGGTAGAACGCGCCGGGCGGGTACAGGGCGAAATGGCTTTCGAAATCTTCCAGCCCGAGGAACAACCCGCGATTCATCGCTTCGCGCAGGCTGTCCATCAAGCTCAGGTAACTGTCGCAGGACTCGGTTTCGCCGGGTTCGAGCCACTGGATGTGATCGCCCCGGATGCCTTCGCGAATCTCCGAAGTCGGCCCACGACCCACCGCCGCCGGGGCCAATTCACCCTCGGCTGCACGTTTACGGCACTCAGCCGCCAGTTCCCGGGTCAGACCCAGAGGCAGGAAAATATTCTGCTGCGACCAGCCTCGTTCGGCCAAGTCGTCGACGATACGTAACAGCAGCGGGTGATCAGAGGGTATTTGCATGGCGCGCATAGTATTCCTGTGCCCACAAATCCGACAGAGCCGCGCAGCGGGCTGATACGAATTCTCGACAAGTTCTTGTACCGCACGGAGAATAGTCGCCTGCCGACAGGAGTCCCTATGCGCCGTTTGCTTTTTTCACTGTTGATGTTCTGTGTTTTGCCCGCTTGGGCAGACGGCCACGACCAGTTGTACAAGGTCGCCGGTTGGCCAGATCAACGCGCGCATTTCAACGACGCCCTCTCCGCCGCCCAGCAGCGCTACCAGAACAGCCTGCCACCCGCCGTGTTTCAAGCCTTGGTGAACAACAGCAACCAGCGCTTCGCCCCCCAGGCCATGGACCAGCGCGCCGAAGCGCAACTGCGCAAGACCCTCGCCGACCCGAAACCGGCCCTCGCCTTTTTCCAGACCCCACTAGGCAAGAAAATCGTCGCCGCCGAATTGCTGGCGACCCGCCGCGATCAACTGGCGAAAAACGCCAAGGGCTTGCCCAAGATTGAAGCCAGCGACACCCGCCTGCTGATCATCGGCCACCTGGCCCAGGCCCTGCCCGCCCGCGAGGCCGGCGCCGAAGTGACCCTGGCGATTGCCGGTGTCGCAGCGGACAGCTTGAGCTCGATGATTCCCGGCTTGCTCGGCGGCGGTCAGGCACCGGGCATGTTGAACGGTCAGCGCCAGCGCTTGATGGATCAGATTGGCGCCGACCTCAACAACACGCTGCTCTACGTCTATCGCGACTTGTCGGATACCGAACTGGAAGAATTCGCCACGTTTGCCGAGTCGGCGGAAGGCAAGGCGTATTACCAGGCCGCGCTGGCGGCGATTCGGGCGGGGTTGGCGGTGGGGCAGACGAACCTTCAGTAAATTTTTTGTCGCCTGATGAATCGCCTTCGCGAGCAGGCTCGCTCCCACATTTGCAATGCATTCCAATGTGGGAGCGAGCCTGCTCGCGAAGAGGCCCTAATGTTCGCTACAGATTCCGGCCCTTGATCCGCTTCGTCAAAAACCCGAAATACTCCTCCCGCAACGCCTCCGTCTCATTCGCCAAATGATGCCGCGCCTCCGGCAGCATCAGCACCTGCGGCCGATCGAACTTGGCTTTCAACACCTCAAGGTTGTGCTCCCAGTCCACCGTCATGTCCGCCTGCCCCTGCACGATCAGTGGCCGCCGCGGACTGTGCGCCGCCGCCTCGATGCGCTTGATCCAACGCCTCAGCGCGCCCACCCAAGCGGTCGGCAACCGCAGCGGCTGCAACGGATCGGCTTGTAGAAAAGGCAAAAACGCCGGGTCATTGGAGTTCTCGCTGAAGCGCCGGGCGATGCCTTTGACGAAGGGCTTGAGCAAGTAATAACTCAACTGCGACCAACCCCAGGCTCGCGGACGAACCAGCGGCGACAACAAAATGATCTGGCCCTGGGCCGGACTGTCCGCGCCCTGGTTGAGCACATGATCAATCACGATCGCCCCGCCGGTGCTTTGCCCGCACAAGTGCCACGGCTGCGGTAACTCCAGGGATCGGGCCTCGGCGAACAAGCCTTGCAGGGTGTCCTGATACTCGGCGAAATCCTTGATGCTCGCGCGCTCGCCGCTGGACAATCCGTGACCCGGCAAATCGCAGGCGATCACCGCAAAGCCCTGATCCAGCGCCCACTCGATCACATGCCGATACAGCCCGGTGTGATCGTAGAAACCGTGGAACAGGAACAGCGTCGCCTTCGCCCGCTCCGGCCACCAGACCTGGCTGACCACCTCATAACCATCCACCTCGAATCGCCCCAAGCCATGGCGCAACGTGCGGCCGGGAAAATCCAGTCCATAAAAAGCTTGATAGGCCAGGCCCTCCGTCGACAACGGCTGCCACTCGGCCAATGGCCGCAGGCTGGCGCGCAAATGATCGGGGTCGAAAGTGGCAGGCATGGTTATTCCAGAACGCGAAACAGACTTTATGGGCCTGCGATATTCATCTGTCGCGGCAAGCATGGCAAGCTGGGCGACCTTCGAGGATTGAAACCCATGCGTCCGGCCTACCGCACCACATTGCTTGCCAGCCTGCTCGCCCTCGTGTGTGCCGGTGTGCTGTGGGCGGCTTACGACTGGTTTCAGGGGCGCTACCTGCGAGCTTTCAGCGAACACACGGCGGTGTTTTCCGGCGATCCATTATTGCTGCCCGACGACCTCGCCGGCCCCGGCGCCATCCGCCTTGTGCATTTCTGGGACCCGGCCTGCCCATGCAATGTCGGCAATCAACAGCACCTCACCGAACTGGTCGAGCACTATGTTCCGCAAGGCGTCGAGTTTTATGCGGTACAAAAACCCGGTAGCCACGGCCAATTGCCCACCACGTTGAGCAGCCTGAAAACCATTACCGTGCTCCCCGGTTCCGAGCAGATCCCCGCCAGCCCGGCGGTGGCGATCTGGGACCGTGCCGGCAAGTTGGCGTATTTCGGCCCGTACAGCGAAGGCCTGACCTGCAATTCGAGCAACAGCTTTATCGAACCGATCCTGCAAGCACTGAACGAAGGCCGCGCGGTGAGCGCGACCCACACGTTGGCGGTGGGTTGCTACTGCCCGTGGCCGGTGGAAGTGAAGTAAGGCATTCCGGACTATTCGAGGACGGCAGTGCCCGGCACAGGAGGTCTGTGCTACATGTTTGCAGCCCACACGGGCGGCAATCGAAGAAGAACAAGGAGTCACCATGAAACGCGTCCTGACCGTACTTGCCTTGCTGATCGTCGTGCTCGCCATCGGGGTTGGCGGGTATCTCTACAGCAAGCAGCCGACGCGCCATGGCCAGGTGGAGCTGCAACACCTGCAAGGTTCGGTGACCGTGCGCTACGACGAGCGCGGCGTGCCGCATATCCGTGCCGACAACGAAACCGATCTCTACCGCGCCCTCGGCTACGTGCACGCCCAGGACCGCCTGTTCCAGATGGAAGCCATGCGCCGCCTCGCCCGTGGCGAACTCGCCGAGATCCTTGGGCCAAAACTGCTGGACACCGACAAACTGTTCCGCAGCCTGCGCATCCGCGAACGCGCCGAGAGTTATGTGGCCTCGCTGGATCGCCAGTCACCGGCGTGGAAGGCCCTGCAAGCCTATCTGGACGGGATCAACCAATATCAGGACACCCACGCCGCGCCCATCGAGTTCGACGTGCTGGGCATCCACAAGCGCACCTTCACCGCCGAAGACAGCATCAGCGTCGCCGGCTACATGGCCTACAGCTTTGCTGCGGCGTTTCGCACCGAACCGTTGCTCACGTATGTGCGCGATCAGCTCGGGCCCGACTACCTGAACATCTTCGACCTCGACTGGCAGCCCAAAGGCGTGTTGGCCAAAGGGCACGCCAAGCCCGGCCCGGCCCTCGCCGCCGGGGACTGGAAAGACCTGAACGCCCTCGCCCGCCTCAGCGAACAAGCCCTGGCCGACAACGGCCTGCCGCAGTTCGAAGGCAGCAACGCCTGGGTCATCTCCGGCAATCACAGCAAAAGCGGCAAGCCGCTGCTGGCCGGTGACCCGCACATTCGCTTCTCGGTACCGTCGGTGTGGTACGAGGCGCAACTGTCGGCGCCGGGTTTCGAGTTGTACGGTCATCATCAGGCGCTGGTGCCGTTTGCCTTTCTCGGCCACAACCTGGATTTCGGCTGGAGCCTGACCATGTTCCAGAACGACGATCTGGACCTGATCGCGGAGAAGGTCAACCCGGACAATCCGAACCAGGTCTGGTATCGCGGCAAATGGGTGGACATGGTCAACACTGAGCAGCAGATCGCCGTGAAAGGCCAGCCGCCGGTGACGCTGATCCTGCGCCAGTCGCCCCACGGCCCGATCATCAACGATGCGCTCGGCACCGCCGCAGGCAAGACACCAGTCGCGATGTGGTGGGCGTTCCTCGAAACGCCGAATCCGATCCTTGAAGGCTTCTATCAACTCAACCGCGCCGACACCTTGGCCAAGGCCCGCGCCGCAGCGGCCAAGGTCCAGGCGCCGGGGTTGAACATCGTCTACGCCAATGCCAAGGGTGATATCGGCTGGTGGGCCTCGGCCCTGCTGCCCAAGCGCCCGGCCGGGGTGAAGCCCGGCTTCATCCTGGACGGCAGCAGCAATCAGGCGGACAAGGAAGGCTTCTACCCGTTCAGCGCCAACCCCCAGGAAGAAAACCCGGCGCGGGGCTATATCGTCTCGGCCAACTTCCAGCCGGTGTCGCCCACCGGCATGGAGATTCCCGGTTACTACAACCTCGCCGATCGCGGTCAGCAGCTCAATCGCCAGCTCAGCGACAAGAACGTGAAGTGGGACAACGACGCCAACCAGAAACTGCAACTGGGCACCACCACTGCCTACGGCCCGCGCTTGCTCGCGCCGTTGCTGCCGGTATTGCGTGAAGTGGTGAGCGATCCGGCGGAACGCAAATTGGTGGAGCAACTGGCGCAATGGCCGGGCGATTACCCGCTCAGTTCCATCAGCGCCACGGTGTTCAACCAGTTCCTGTTCAACCTGACCGACGCGACGATGCGCGATGAACTGGGCAATGACTTCTTCGAAACCTTGCTCTCGACCCGAGTGATCGACGCCGCATTACCGCGCCTGGCCGCCAGCGCGGATTCGCCGTGGTGGGACAACCGCAACACTCCGGCTAAAGAATCCCGCGCCGACACGGTGAAGGTCGCGTGGCAGGCGAGCATCGCGCACCTCAAAACCACTATGGGCGCCGATTTCACCCAGTGGCAGTGGGGCAAGGTGCACACGTTGACCCACGGTCATCCGCTGGGGACGCAGAAGCCGTTGGACCGGATTTTCAACGTCGGCCCCTTCGATGCGCCCGGCACCCACGAAGTGCCGAACAACCTCTCGGCCAGAATCGGTCCGGCGCCGTGGCCGGTGACTTACGGCCCCTCGACCCGGCGCCTGATCGACTTCGCCGACCCGGCCCACAGCCTGACCATCAACCCGGTCGGCCAAAGCGGCGTGCCGTTCGACAGTCACTATGACGACCAGGCGGAGGCGTATATCGAAGGGACGTACTTGCAGGCGCATTTCAGTGATGAAGAGGTGACGGCGAATACGCGGAGTACTTTGAAGATGTTGCCGGCGCGGTAGATTTTTATTGTTTATGCCGCCGCCTTCGCGAGCAGGCTCGCTCCCACATTGGAATGTGATTCACCTGTGGGAGCGAGCCTGCTCGCGAAGAGGCCCGCATTTACACTGCAAAATCTAAATCCCCCGCCGCACCCGCCCCGGCGCCTCCCCATAAATCTCCTTGAATTTCTTGCTGAACGCCGCCTGGGATTGATACCCCACCTGCAACGCAATATCGCTCAGGCCCAAATGCGACTGGCTCAACAAACTGAACGCCAATTCCATCCGCACTTGCGTCAGCAACACCCACGGCGATACCCCGGCGACCTTCACAAACGAGCGCATGAAGGTCGCCCGGGACATGCTCGCCGTTTCGGCCAGGCTCTCGATCGTCCACTCATGGGCCGGGTCCGCCAGCATCGCCTGCCAGGCGCGGCCCAGGCGTTTGTCGCCGAGCAGCGCCAGGGTGCCGCTGGCCGGGCCCAGGGTGGCCAGATGCGCCCGCAACATCAGGGTGAACAACGCCTGGGACAGTGCGTCGAGCAAAAACTTCGCCCCGGCCTGATTGCCTTCCGCCTCACCGCGCAACACCGCGACCAACGCCGGCAACGGCCCATCGACCGGCAGCGCGCCGCTCGGGATCACCAGGTAGTCCGGCAACGAAGCAAACAGCAGCGAGGCCCGGTTGTAGTGAAAAGTCCCGCAGAGCATGTCCAGATCCGCGCTGGCACCGCCGATGCGATGCACCGGCAACGCACCACCACGGATGATTTTCTGCGCCGTCGGCGCGACGGTTTTTCCGGGGCTGTGGATCACGTGGGGCGTGCCACCGGGCAGCAGCAGGATGTCGCCGGCACGCATGGGCAGGCGCTGGCCGTCGGGGAATTCCACACGACAGTCGCCCGCCAGGACGATGTGATAAGGCGCCATCCCCAGCGCCTGTTGCTCGTGGGCCAGCGCCCAGTCGCCCTGGAACTGGCAGCGCAAATCCAGGCTGCCGCGCACGTTGGCCAGGGTGATGAGTTTATCGATCGGATTCATTTGAGCGCATCGAGGAAATGACTGAGCGGATCGAACAAACCCGAACCGCGCCAAAGGGCAAAACTGAGCGTGTCGAAACAGTACACCCAACCCGCTCAGGAGTTAATGCAATGTTCAATAACTGGTCCGAACTGCTGCCCACCGTCCAGAAAGCCTTTGGCGCACTGGGCAAAAGCAACCCGAAAATGGTCAAGGCCCACATGGCTCTCGGCGAAGCCGCCGCGGAAAACAACGTGCTGGATGCCAAGACCCGCGAACTGATTTCCATCGCGGTGGCGATCACCACACGGTGTGACGGTTGTATCGCGGCTCACACCGATGCGGCGATCAAGGCTGGTGCCAGCCGCGAAGAAGTGGCCGCGACACTGGCCACCGCGATTTCGCTGAATGCCGGTGCAGCGTATATCTACTCGCTGCGCACCCTTGAGGCGTATGACTCGTTGAAAGGTTGATCTCCATCCCTGTGGGAGCGGGCTTGCTCGCGAATGCGGTCTGTCAGTCGACATCTCTATCGACTGACACGGCCTCTTCGCGAGCAAGCCCGCTCCCTCAATGGATTTGCAGTGCTCCCATAAGATCCACGATTGCTCAAACCATCGCCGCAAAGTTCAGCCTGAACTGCTGCGGCGTCACCCCCAGCCGGCGGTTGAACACGCTGCGCATATGCTGGGCATCGCGAAAGCCGCACTGATACGCCACCGTTTTCAGCGGCGAGCGCGTGCTTTCCAACAGCACCCGCGCCGCATCCACCCGCGCCCGCTCGACAAACTCCGCCGGGGTCACTTTGGCTTCCTTGGCAAACACCCGGGAAAAATTGCGCGCGCTCATGTTGGCGGCGTTGGCCAGGTCGGCGAGGGTCAAGTCGCCGGTGAGGTTGGCGAGCACGTAGAGCTGCACCAGCGCCACCGCCGAGGTCGGTTCGGCATAGGGCGTGAGGAACGGGCTGAACTGCGATTGCCCGCCCGAGCGCTGGGTGAACACCACCAAACGCTTGGCGACACTGAGCGCGACTTCCGGACCGTGATCGCGGCCCAGCAAGTACAGCGACAGATCGATCCCCGCCGTCACCCCCGCCGACGTGTACAGCTCGCCGTCCTGCACGTACAAACGATCTGCCTCGACCTGCGTCGACGGACACAACGCCGCCAACGCTGTCGCATCGCCCCAATGGGTGGTGACGGTCCGGCCATCGAGCAAACCCGCCCGGGCCAGCATGAACGCGCCATTGCAGATCGAACCAAAGCGCTGTGCCCGCGCGCACGCATCCCGCAGCCAGGCGTCGAACGTCGGGCCAAAATTCATGAACGGCAACTGCGGCCCGCCGGCCACCAGCAACAAGTCAAACGCCTCCAACGCTTCGCTGAAATGCCGATGCGCGTTCAGGGACAAACCGTTTGAACACGGCATCACCCCGCGCTCGATACCGATCACCTCCAGCCGATAGTGATCCTCCGGCGCGAGGAAGCGATTGGCCTCGGAAAACACGTCCATGGGGCCGGTGACGTCCAGGGACTGCACGCCGGAAAACACCACGATGGCGACGGTTTTTTGCATGGTCGAAACGCCCTCTATGGATCTATGGCAAACACAAAACCCTGTGGGAGCGGGCTTGCTCGCGAAGGGGCCGTGTCAGTTGATAAAGATGTCGACTGATACACCGCTTTCGCGAGCAAGCCCGCTCCCACAGGGGGCCTCGCTTAGCTTCCAACCCTAGCCAATCCGAGCCCAACAAGCGAGGTTGGCGCGATATGCATGCTCATTGGCCGGGATCGCAGCCATGGATCGATTGTCCGCTGGCGGGTGCCGGAACAGACTTTATCCATCAGCGCCGCCACGGCGTTCCCCACGAGGAAAGCACCATGAGCAGCATCATTGCCGGTATCAAAATCCCCGACAGCGCGTTGGCCAAGGCCACCACCGAATACATCCGCGACGTCGAATCCGACCTGCTGTTTCACCACTCACGCCGGGTATTCCTGTTCGGTGCCTTGAGCGGCGAACGCAAGCAACTGGCCTACAACCCGGAATTGCTCTACGTCGGCGCGATGTTCCACGACCTGGGCCTGGTGGAAGGTCAGCGCAGCGACAACGAGCGTTTTGAAGTCGACAGTGCCAACGCCGCCAAGGCGTTCCTCAAGCCTTACGGGCTGAGCGACGACGATATCGAACAGGTGTGGTTGTCGATTGCCCTGCACACCACGCCGGGTGTGCCGCAACACCTGCGGCCGAATGTGGCGCTGGTCACGGCCGGTGTGGAAATGGATGTGCTGGGTATCGACTACGCCGCGTTCCCGACCGCTCAGCGCGAAGCGGTGGTGCATGCCCACCCGCGTGGCGAAGGGTTCAAGGAATGCATCCTGTGTGCGTTCGCCAATGGCTTCAAGCACAAGCCTGACACCACGTTCGGCACGGTGAACGCCGATGTGCTGGTGGACAGCGAACCAGGATTCAAGCCGATGAACTTTGTCGAGATCATCCGCAAATCCCCTTGGGCAGCCTAAAACCAATGTGGGAGCGGGCTTGCTCGCGAAGAGGCCCTGTCAGTCGACTCAGATGTCGATTGATAGACCGCTTTCGCGAGCAGGCTCGCTCCCACAGGAATTTGTGGTTGGCCACAAGATGATCGTTCCCACGCGGAGCGTGGGAACGATCATCGCGAGGTCAAGCCGCTTCCGGCGCCTGCTGCGCCCGGCGCACGTCCGGTTGCTTCCAGGAATCGGCAGCGCCTTCTTCGATGGCTTGCTGGATCGCACGCTTGCGGCTTTCTTCGGCGCGGCGGCTGAAGAACCAGACCAGGAAGGTCACGATCGACACCGCCAGCAGAATCAGGCTGGCCACCGCGTTGATTTCCGGCTTCACGCCCAGGCGCACTGCCGAGAACACTTCCATCGGCAGGGTCGTGGAACCCGGACCCGACACGAAGCTCGCCAACACCAGGTCATCCAGCGACAGCGCGAAGGACATCATCCCGCCCGCCGCCAACGAGGGCGCGATCATCGGAATGGTGATCAGGAAGAACACCTTCCACGGCCGAGCACCGAGGTCCATGGCCGCTTCCTCGATGGACAGGTCCAGCTCACGCAAGCGCGCCGACACCACCACCGCCACATACGCCGCACAGAACGTGGTGTGGGCGATCCAGATGGTGACGATGCCACGTTCCTGTGGCCAACCGATCATCTGCGCCATCGCCACGAACAGCAGCAACAGCGACAAACCGGTGATCACTTCGGGCATGACCAACGGCGCGGTGACCAAACCACCGAACAACGTGCGGCCCTTAAAGCGGGTGATCCGGGTCAGCACAAACGCCGCCAAGGTCCCCAGCGCCACCGCGGCAATCGCGGTGTAGCAGGCGATTTCCAGCGAGCGCACCACAGAGCCCATCAATTGGGTGTTGTCGAGCAGGCCGACGTACCACTTGATCGACCAGCCGCCCCACACCGTCACCAGTTTCGAGGCGTTGAACGAGTAGATCACCAGGATCAGCATCGGCGCGTAGATGAACAGCAGACCCAACACCAGCATCAGGCTTGAGAAACGGAAGTTCTTCATTCTTTGCCCTCCATTTCCTTGGCCTGACTGCGGTTGAACAGGATGATCGGCACAATCAGGATCGCCAGCATCACCACCGCCAGGGCAGACGCCACCGGCCAGTCACGGTTGTTGAAGAACTCTTGCCACAGCACTTTACCGATCATCAGGGTTTCCGGACCGCCGAGCAGTTCCGGGATCACGAACTCGCCCACCACCGGAATGAACACCAGCATGCAGCCGGCGACGATGCCGTTCTTGGACAGTGGAATAGTGATCTTCCAGAAACTGTTGAAGGTGCTCGAACCCAGGTCGGACGCGGCTTCCAGCAGGCTGTTGTCGTGCTTCACCAGGTTGGCGTAGAGCGGCAGGATCATGAACGGCAGGTACGAATAAACGACGCCGATGTACACCGCGAGGTTGGTGTTGAGGATCTGCAGCGGTTCGTCGATCCAGCCCATGCTCATCAGGAAACCGTTGAGCAGACCGTTGTTGCTGAGGATGCCCATCCACGCATACACGCGGATCAGGATCGCGGTCCAGGTCGGCATCATGATCAACAGCACCAGCACCGTTTGCAGCTCTTTACGGGCGCTGGCAATGGCGTAGGCCATCGGGTAGCCGATCAGCAGGCAAAGCACGGTGCTGATCAGCGCCATCTTCAGCGAGCCGAGGTACGCGGCGATGTACAACTCGTCGTCGCCGAGCATCGCGTAGTTGCCCAGGTTCAACAGCACCTGGAGCTTCTGGTCGATGAAGCTGTAGATCTCGGTGTACGGCGGGATCGCCACGTCGGCTTCGGCGAAGCTGATCTTCAAGACGATGAAGAACGGCAGCATGAAGAACATGAACAGCCAAATGAACGGAACCCCGATGACCAGTTGGCGGCCACCGGGAATTATTCGATTGAGGCGGCGTTTGAATTTGCGCATGTTCATGAGCGAAGTACCACGCCGCTGTCGTCTTCCCAGTACACGTAGACCTGATCGCCCCAGGTCGGACGCTGGCCACGGCGCTCGGCGTTGGCGACGAAGGACTGCACCAGTTTGCCGCTCGGCAATTCGACGTAGAACACCGAATGGCCGCCGAGGTAGGCGATGTCGTGCACCTTGCCGCTGGACCAGTTGTATTCGCAGGTCGGCATTTCGGCGGTGACCAGCAGTTTCTCCGGACGGATCGCGTAGGTGACCGACTTGTCCTGCACCGAGGTGCTGATGCCGTGGCCGACGTAGATCTGGCGGTCGAGGTCTTTGCAAGTGATGGTCGCGTGACCTTCGGCGTCGTCGATCACTTCGCCTTCGAAGATGTTGACGTTGCCGATGAATTCGCAGACCAGGCGACTGGTCGGGGTTTCGTAGATGTCGATCGGGCTGCCGATCTGGGCAATCCAGCCCAGGTGCATGATCGCGATGCGCTCGGCCATGGTCATGGCCTCTTCCTGGTCGTGGGTCACCATGACGCAGGTTACGCCGACGCGCTCGATGATCTCGACCAGCTCCAGCTGCATTTGCGAACGCAGTTTTTTATCCAGTGCGCCCATCGGTTCGTCGAGCAGCAACAGTTTCGGGCGCTTGGCCAGCGAACGGGCCAGGGCCACACGCTGACGCTGGCCACCGGACAACTGGTGCGGCTTGCGCTTGGCGTACTGGCTCATCTGCACCAGCTTGAGCATTTCGGTCACGCGGGCGTCGACTTCCGAAGCCGGGATCTTGTCCTGCTTGAGGCCGAAGGCGATGTTCTGCGCCACGGTCATGTGCGGGAACAAGGCGTAGGACTGGAACATCATGTTGATCGGTCGCTCGTACGGCGGCATCTCGGTGATGTCGACGCCGTCGAGGTAAATGCGCCCCTCCGTGGGCCGTTCGAAACCTGCGAGCATGCGCAGCAAAGTGGATTTGCCCGATCCCGAACCGCCGAGCAGGGCGAAGATTTCGCCCTTCTTGATTTCCAGGGACACATCGTCCACGGCAATCGTCTCGTCGAACTTCTTCGTGACCCGGTCGATTTTGACCAACACCTGTTTCGGTGATTGGTCGCCCTCGAGGGCTTTCTTATAGGCGCCGGAGGCAACTGCCATTTACGAAACTCCCAAAAAAAAAGAGTGCAGTTCGCTCAAGGTGAGCCAACCTTGGATAGTGTGAGCCTTGAAGCTATTTACCCGTCTTGACCTTGGTCCAGCTGCGGGTCATCAAACGTTGAATATTCGGTGGTAACTCAATCGACACGTAGGTCTTGTCGAGGACAGCTTGCGGTGGATAAACCGATTCGTTAGTGCGGATGGACTGTTCCATCAATTTGTCCGAACCAGGGTTCGGGTTCGCATAGCCAACGGAATCACTGACCTGTGCAATCACATCGGGTTTGAGCAAGTAGTTGATA
The DNA here is from genome assembly GCF_044762525.1 of Pseudomonas sp. NPDC096950. Classification (NCBI taxonomy): domain Bacteria; kingdom Pseudomonadati; phylum Pseudomonadota; class Gammaproteobacteria; order Pseudomonadales; family Pseudomonadaceae; genus Pseudomonas; species Pseudomonas sp. NPDC096950. The sequence continues at coordinate 27,674 of NZ_JBIWEL010000031.1, forward strand.
AAGGCGTGGGCCTCTTTGACGTTGGCCGAGTCCTTCGGAATCGCCAGCATGTCGAACCACAGAGCCCCACCCTCTTTCGGAATGGTGTAGGCGACCTTCACGCCTTTGCCGGCTTCGGCGGCCCGGGCCTGGGCCTGGAACATGTCGCCGGAGAAACCGATCGCGATGCAGATGTCGCCGTTGGCCAGGTCGGTGATGTATTTGGACGAGTGGAAGTAGGTCACGTAAGGCCGTACCGCGAGCAACTTGGCTTCGGCCTTTTTGTAGTCTTCGGGGTTGGTGCTGTTGGCGTTCAGGCCCATGTAGTTGAGGACCGTCGGCATCATTTCATCGGCGGAGTCGAGGAACGCCACGCCGCAGCTGTGCAGTTTCTTGATGTTCTCCGGTTCGAACAGCATGCCCCAGGAGTCGATCTTGTCGACACCGAGCACTTCCTTGATCTTGTCGACGTTGTAACCGATGCCGTTGGTGCCCCACAGGTACGGCACGGCGTACTGGTTGCCCGGATCGTTCTGTTCCAGGCGCTTGAGCAGCACCGGGTCGAGATTCGCGTAGTTGGTCAGCAATTTGCGGTCGAGCTTCTGGAACGCGCCCGCCTTGATCTGCTTGCCGAGGAAGTGGTTGGACGGCACGACCACGTCATACCCGGTACGCCCGGCCAGCAACTTGCCTTCCAGGGTTTCGTTGGAGTCGAACACGTCGTACACCGGCTTGATGCCGGTTTCTTTCTGGAAGTCGGCCAGGGTGGTCGAACCGATGTAGTCCGACCAGTTATAAATATGCACAGTGGGGGCAGCCTGGACGCTGACAGCAAGTGTCAGCCCCGCGCCGACCAGCATGGCATTGCGCAACAAAGAAAAAATAGGCAAGTGGAGGTCCTCTAAAATTAGTTGGGCCCAAGTTGCCCCGCGTGACATGACAGCCATGGCTGCCTGGCAACAAAACCGGCGCGCAACTTACCCTCGATAAACCATTCCAGCAAAACTTTCTGTCATTTAATTGTTCCTGTTGCCGCCACCGCGCAGGCAGCGGCAACAGGTTGTTGCCTCAAACCGGCTTATTTACCGGATTTGATCTTGGTCCAGCTGCGAGTCAGGTCACGCTGGGTGGCCGCCGGCAAATCGGCAATCGCATACAACTTGGCCTGCACATCGGCCGTCGGGTAGATGCCCGGGTCCGAGGTGATGTCCTTGCTCACGAACTGGGTCGCTTCGGCGTTACCGTTAGGGAAACGCACGGCGTTGGTGATGTCGGCCATCACTTTCGGCTGCAACAGGTAGTTCATGAACTTGTAGGCACCGTCGACGTTTTCCGCGTCTTTCGGAATCGCGACCATGTCGTAGAAGCTGCCAGCGCCTTCTTTCGGAATGGCGTAGCTGACTTTGACCTTGTCACCGGCTTCAGCAGCACGGGACTTGGCTTGTTGCACGTCACCCGAGTAGCCGACCGCTACGCAGATGTTGCCGTTGGCCAGGTCGGAGATGTACTTGGACGAGTGGAAGTAGGTCACCGAAGGACGAATCTTGAGGAACAGTTCCTCGGCTTTCTTGATGTCGTCTTTCTTCTGGCTGTCGGTTGGCAGGCCCAGGTAATGCAGGGCGACCGGAATCATTTCGGTCGGCGAATCGAGGAAGCTCACACCGCAGCCCTTGAGCTTGGCGATGTTTTCAGGCTTGAACAGGGTGTCCCAGGAATCGATGGTGTCGACGCCCAACGCGGCTTTGACTTTCTCCGGGTTGTAGCCGATGCCGATCGAGCCCCACATGTAAGGGAAGGCATGTTTGTTGTCCGGGTCGCTGACGGAAACCGCTTTAAGCAGCGATTTGTTCAGGTTGCCGTAGTTGGACAGCTTGGACTTGTCCAACTCCTGGTAAACACCGGCCTTGATCTGCTTGGCGAGGAAGTTGTTCGACGGCACGACCACGTCGTAGCCGGACTTGCCTGCCAGCAACTTGGCTTCCAGGGTTTCGTTGCTGTCGAAAACGTCGTACACCACCTTGATGCCGGACTCTTTCTCGAAGTTCGCGATGGTGTCCGGTGCAATGTAGTCGGACCAGTTGTACACGTGCAGCACCTTGTCATCGGCCTGTACTGCACCCGCCATCACGCCCATCAGGGACATGGCGAGGAGGGTCTTGCCAGCTATCTTCATACCTAATGCCTTCATGTGGGTAATGCTCCAATTTTTCTTTTTAACCACGCGCTCAGCGGCCTGTTACTGGGCATCCGAACAACCGGTAGTCTGGCAAGTTCCGAGGCAGGCTTTCAAGGAAAGACCCATCCTTTATTTGCACTGGGCGAAGTGTCGACCGCACACCTCGCCCAGAGCCTAGCACTTAGCCCTGCAACGCACTCAGGGTCAGGTCCAGGCACTTTCGTGCCTTGGTCACCAACTCATCGATTTCCGCCGGTGTAATCACCAATGGCGGGGAAATGATCATGGTGTCGCCCACGGCGCGCATGATCAGGCCGTTGTCGAAGCAGAAGGTGCGGCAAATCATACCGACGCCCTTACCTTCGTAACGTTTGCGAGTGGCCTTGTCCTGGACCAGTTCGATGGCCCCCAACATGCCTACACCGCGCACTTCCCCCACCAACGGGTGATCGCTCAGTTCCCGCAGACGCTTTTGCAAATAGGGTGCCGTTTCGGCATGGACGCGCTCGATAATTTTTTCTTCGCGCAGGATGCGGATGTTTTCCAGCGCCACCGCAGCGGCCACCGGGTGCCCGGAATAGGTGAAACCGTGGTTGAAATCGCCGCCCTCGTTGAGCACCGCCACCACGTCGTCACGCACGATCAGGCCACCCATCGGGATGTAGCCGGAGGTCAGGCCTTTGGCGATGGTCATCATGTCGGGCTTGAGGTCGTAGTGATCGCTACCGAACCACTCGCCGGTACGGCCGAAACCGCAGATCACTTCGTCCGCCACGAACAGGATGTCGTACTTGGCGAGGATTTCCTTGATGCGCGGCCAGTAGCTGTCAGGCGGCACGATCACACCACCGGCACCCTGGATCGGCTCGGCAATAAAGGCACCGACGTTGTCCACGCCGACTTCCAGAATCTTCTCTTCAAGCTGATTGGCGGCCCAGATACCGAACTCTTCCGGGCTCATGTCGCCGCCTTCACCGAACCAGTACGGCTGGGCGATGTGGACGATGCCCGGGATCGGCAAGTCGCCTTGTTCGTGCATATACGTCATGCCGCCCAGGCTCGCGCCGGCCACGGTGGAACCGTGATAACCGTTCTTGCGGCTGATGATGACTTTCTTGTTCGGCTGGCCCTTGATCGCCCAGTAGTGGCGGACCATACGCAGCATGGTGTCGTTGCCTTCGGAGCCGGAACCGGTGAAGAACACGTGGTTCATGCCTTCCGGCGCGATGTCGGAAATGGCCTTGGCCAGTTCCAGCACCGGCGGGTGAGCGGTCTGGAAGAACAGGTTGTAGTAAGGCAGTTCGCGCATCTGTTTGGCGGCGGCGTCAGCCAGTTCATCACGACCGTAACCGATCGCGACGCACCACAGGCCGGCCATGCCGTCGAGGATCTTGTTGCCTTCGCTGTCCCAGAGGTAAACGCCCTTGGCGCTGGTGATGATGCGCGGGCCTTTCTCTTTAAGCTGTTTGAAGTCGCTGAACGGGGCCAGGTGGTGATCGCTGCTCAGGGCTTGCCATTCACGGGTTTGCGGGTTGTTGCTGGTCATGCGAATTCTCCTAAGATTCCAGTAGAGGGCGCCGCCAAGTGCAGCGGCGCCCGGCGCATCAGACGGCAAAGAGCAGGAATTCCCGCTCCCACGAACTGATCACGCGCTTGAAGTTTTCATGCTCGGCCCGCTTGACCGCGACGTAGCCAGTAATGAATTTCTTGCCCAGGTATTTCTCGATGGTCGCGCTGTTTTCCATGCGATCCAGCGCGTCTTCGATGGTCAGTGGCAGGCGCAGGTTGCGGCGTTCATAGCCACGACCGACTACCGGCGCACTTGGGTTCAAGCCTTCGACCATGCCGATGTAGCCGCAGAGCAGGCTCGCGGCGATCGCCAGATACGGGTTGGCGTCGGCGCCCGGCAGGCGGTTTTCCACCCGACGGTTTTGCGGCCCGGCATCCGGCACTCGCAGGCCCACGGTGCGGTTCTCTTCGCCCCACTCCACGTTTACCGGCGCCGAGGTGTCAGGCAGGAAGCGGCGGAACGAGTTGACGTTGGGTGCGAACAGCGGCAGCAATTCCGGAATCAGTTTCTGCAAGCCACCGATGTGGTGCAGGAACAACTGGCTCATGGTCCCGTCTTCATTAGAGAAGACGTTTTTGCCGGTCTCGAGGTCGATGATGCTCTGGTGAATATGCATCGCACTGCCCGGCTCGCCGGTCATGGGCTTGGCCATGAAGGTCGCCGCCACGTCGTGCTTGAGCGCGGCTTCGCGCATGGTGCGCTTGAACACCAGAATCTGGTCAGCCAGGGACAGGGCATCGCCGTGACGGAAGTTGATTTCCATCTGCGCCGTGCCGTCCTCGTGGATCAGCGTGTCGAGGTCCAGTTCCTGCAATTCGCACCAGTCGTAGACGTCTTCGAACAACGGGTCGAATTCGTTCGCCGCTTCAATCGAGAACGACTGGCGACCGGTTTCCGGACGACCGGAACGGCCAATCGGCGGTTGCAACGGGAAGTCCGGGTCTTCGCAGCGCTTGGTCAGGTAAAACTCCATTTCCGGCGCCACGATCGGCTGCCAGCCCTTGTCGGCATAGAGTTTCAGGACCTTCTTGAGCACGTTGCGCGGCGACAGCTCGATCGGGTTGCCTTGCTTGTCGTAGGTGTCATGGATCACCTGAGCGGTCGGCTCGATGGACCAAGGCACCAGAAACACCGCGTTCGCGTCCGGGCGGCAGATCATGTCGATGTCGGCCGGGTCGAGCAGTTCGTAATAGATGTCGTCTTCGACATAGTCGCCGGTCACGGTCTGCAACAGAACGCTCTCGGGCAGGCGCATGCCTTTTTCGGCGATGAACTTGTTGGTCGGCGAAATCTTGCCCCGGGTGATCCCGGTCAAGTCGGCGATCATGCATTCGACTTCTGTGATCTTGTGGTCTTTCAACCAATCGGTGAGCTGGTCGAGGTTGTGACTCATAAATGCCTCTGGGCTGAGTGTCCTGACTCTTATTAGTCAGGCGTTGTTTGACGCATCGGCGTCGCGTGTTACAGATTGCCATTGCAAGGGCCGCGCACAAACACTCGCCGCGACCATGCCGTGGGTCAGGGAGAGCGTAGACTGGCGTGCAGAATCATGAGCAGGGCTCGACACAAGGGTCGGGCCGCTGAAGCGAAACGGTTCTATATTGGGTGTAAGGTCAGTAAAGAGAATGTCGTGCAGACCGTCCAGAATATCGGACGGGGCCAGCGAGGCCACCGGGGAAGGAAGAGTCGACGGCACGCCATTGGCAATGAAGGCCTTGGCGTGAACGCAACGATCGCCACTGATGTGATAAGCATGCAGACCGTTCTGCCCAGAGCAGACGGCGACGCCGATTAACGGCAGGCGAGACATGAAGCACCCCGGTATTATTGCTGTTATGGGTTTGAATCGAGCTTAGCCTTGTTCATTTTTTTACACAACACCCCCGTAAAAAATACAACACGGCCCGCTCAAGCCCGCGGGCGCCAAAGCGCTCGAAGGCATAAAAACGCCCCAAAGTGCCTCAAAAAAGCCTCACGAGCGCTTTTTTAGGGCAAAAAAGGCCTCGCTTGACTTCGGCATGCCGTTCGGGTTGACTGGAATCCGAAGAGATCAATGATTGATATTTTTAACAACAAAGGTGTTGCATCATGTCGGTACCCCCGCGTGCCGTTCAGCTTAACGAAGCGAACGCGTTCCTTAAGGAA
>NZ_JBIWEL010000031.1:33553-80226 GCF_044762525.1 Pseudomonas sp. NPDC096950
TTATTGAGGATATGAATGGTGTGGTGCGCGGCAAGCGCATTGAAAGCACCAGCCTCCACAAGGTTTACGAGAAAGGCATCAACCTGCCGGCCTCTCTATTTGCTCTGGATATCAATGGCTCGACGGTGGAAAGCACCGGCCTGGGCCTGGACATCGGCGATGCTGACCGAATCTGCTATCCAATCCCTGACACCCTGTGCAATGAGCCATGGCAGAAGCGCCCTACCGCGCAACTGCTGATGACCATGCACGAACTCGAAGGTGAACCTTTCTTCGCGGATCCCCGTGAAGTACTGCGTCAAGTTGTTGCCAAGTTCGACGAGATGGGCCTGACTATTTGCGCCGCATTCGAACTGGAGTTCTACCTGATCGACCAGGAGAACGTGAACGGCCGTCCACAGCCACCGCGCTCGCCGATCTCCGGCAAACGCCCGCATTCGACACAGGTCTACCTGATCGACGACCTCGACGAATACGTCGACTGCCTCCAGGACATTCTGGAAGGTGCGAAAGAGCAAGGCATCCCGGCCGACGCCATCGTCAAGGAAAGTGCCCCGGCGCAGTTCGAAGTGAACCTGCACCACGTGGCCGACCCGATCAAGGCCTGCGACTACGCAGTACTGCTCAAGCGCCTGATCAAGAACATCGCCTACGACCATGAGATGGACACCACCTTCATGGCCAAGCCTTACCCAGGCCAGGCGGGTAACGGGTTGCATGTCCACATCTCGATTCTCGACCGCGACGGCAAGAATATTTTTGCCAGCGAGGATCCCGAGCAGAACGCCGCACTGCGTCACGCGATCGGCGGTGTGCTCGAGACCCTACCGGCGCAGATGGCTTTCCTCTGCCCGAACGTCAACTCCTACCGTCGTTTCGGCGCACAGTTCTACGTGCCGAACTCGCCGTGCTGGGGCCTGGACAACCGTACCGTGGCGATTCGCGTCCCGACCGGTTCTTCCGATGCCGTGCGTATCGAACACCGCGTTGCCGGTGCCGATGCCAACCCGTACCTGCTGATGGCTTCGGTCCTGGCAGGCGTGCATCACGGCCTGACCAACAAGATCGAGCCGGGCGCGCCCGTGGAAGGCAACTCCTACGAGCAGAACGAGCAAAGCCTGCCGAACAACCTGCGCGATGCATTGCGTGAGCTGGACGACAGCGAAGTCATGGCCAAGTACATCGATCCGAAATACATCGATATCTTCGTGGCCTGTAAGGAAAGTGAGCTGGAGGAGTTCGAACACTCCATCTCCGACCTTGAGTACAACTGGTATCTGCATACCGTTTAAGCGGTTGCGGTAAAAAGGAACGCCGTGGGCTGATAAAGCCTGCGGCGTTTTTTTGTGCCTTCATTCTGTTGGACCGAGGTGACTGCTTCGCGAGCAGGCTCGCTCCCACAGGGGAAGGCATTTCAAATGTGGGAGCGAGCCTGCTCGCGAAGGCGTCCGACAAGACAACATCAAACCCTCCTCGTACAATGCCCCCTGCCCCGCAGGAGACGCCAATGACCCGCCCCGCCCCTATCCGCAAACCCCGCGCACGCAGCCAGGCGCGGATCGATTCGATCCTCGATGCCGCCCGCACCTTGCTGGCCGCCGAGGGCGTGGCCAGCCTGTCGATCTACAGCGTCGCCGAGCGCGCAGAGATCCCGCCGTCCTCGGTCTACCACTTCTTCGCCAGCGTCCCGGCCCTGCTCGAAGGGCTGACGGCGGATGTCCACGCCGCGTTCCGCGCCTGCCTGCAAGCACCCATCGATCACGACGCGCTCCACGACTGGCGCGACCTGTCGCGGCTGGTCGAGCAACGCATGCTCGATATCTATGACGAAGACGCCGCCGCCCGCCAATTGATCCTTGCGCAACACGGCCTGACCGAAGTGACCCAGGCCGACCGTCAACACGACCTCGAACTGGGTGATCTGATGCACACGCTGTTCGACCACCACTTCGAACTGCCGAGGCTGCCGATGGACGTCGACGTGTTTGCGTTGGCCATGGAATTGGGCGACCGCGTCTATGCACGTTCGGTGCAGCAGCACGGGCAGATCACGCCGCGCATGGCTGAGGAAGGGATGCGGGTGTTTGATGCGTATCTGGGGCTGTATCTGCCGCCCTACCTGCCAAAGCGCACCCTTTCGGCCTGAATTCTTTGCGGGCTTCACTGGCCTCTTCGCGAGCAAGCCCGCTCCCACAGTGGATCTTCAGTGAACATAGAATTTGTGTTCGGCACAAATCCCCTGTGGGAGCGGGCTTGCTCGCGAAGGCCGCACCGCCAAACTCACTGAATCACACGCATAAAAAACCCCGAAGGGCTAAACCCTCCGGGGTTGTCGTTGGCGCACGCCCTTACAACTTGGCGATCGACACCTCGGTGGATTTCACGAAGGCGATCACTTCGCTGCCGACCACCAGCTCCAGTTCTTTCACCGAACGGGTGGTGATCACCGAGGTCACGATGCCGGATGCAGTCTGAACGTCGATTTCCGACAGCACGTCACCCAGCACGATTTCCTTGATCGAGCCTTTGAACTGGTTACGAACGTTGATGGCTTTGATAGTCATGATGTTGATTCCTGTCAGTTGAGGTGAGGCGTGAGTTATTGAGCCCAACGCAGTTGCGTAGGCAATGGTGAAACGGGTTCGGGTTCCGGCGGTTGGCCGGGCAGTGACAGCACGCGATTGAGGACTTCGGTTTCCAGCGCCGCCAGCCGATGGGAGCCGCGGACTCGAGGACGCGGCAGTTCCACTTGCAGGTCGAGGCCGACTTCGCCGTCTTCGATCAGGATCACCCGATCGGCAATCGCCACCGCTTCACTGACGTCATGGGTCACCAGCAACACGGTGAAGCCGTGCTGTTGCCAGAGCCGCTCGATCAGTTGCTGCATTTCAATTCGGGTCAGGGCATCCAGGGCGCCCAAGGGTTCGTCCAGCAGCAGCAAGCGCGGTTGGTGGATCAGCGCGCGAGCCAGGGCCACACGTTGCTTCTGCCCACCGGACAGCGCGGCTGGCCACTCATTCGCGCGATCTGCCAGGCCCACCGACTCCAGCGCTTCCAGAGCTTGTGGCCGCCAGTTGCCCTTGAGCCCGAGGCCGACGTTGTCGATGACCTTCTTCCACGGCAGCAGACGCGCTTCCTGGAACATCAATCGCGTGTCTTCCCGGGCATCGCTCAGCGGCGCGGAACCGGCGAGCAATTCGCCGCCCGTGGGTTTGTCGAGGCCGGCGAGCAAGCGCAGCAAGGTACTTTTGCCACAGCCGCTGCGACCAACCACGGCCACGAATTGCCCGGCCGGAATGTGCAGGTCGATCTCGCGCAGCACTTGCCGCGAGCCAAAGGTCTTTTGCAGCTTGCGCACCGCCAGCGGAATTCCGCGCAGCAGGCGTGGAGGTTGTTGAGCGGTCATGCGGCACCTCCTTTAACGACCTGATACGCCGGATGCCAGCGCAGCCACACACGTTCCAGTCCACGGGCCGCGAGGTCTGCCAGTTTGCCGAGCACCGCGTACAACAGAATCGCCAGCACCACCACGTCGGTCTGCAAGAACTCCCGGGCATTCATCGCCAGGTAGCCGATGCCGGAACTGGCGGAAATGGTTTCCGCCACGATCAGCGTGAGCCACATGAACCCGAGGGCGAAGCGCACACCGACCAGAATCGAAGGCAGCGCCCCCGGCAAAATCACCTGGCGGAACAGGCTGAAACCGGACAAGCCATAACTGCGCGCCATCTCCACCAATGCCGGATCGACGTTGCGGATGCCGTGATAAGTGTTCAGGTAGATCGGGAACAATGTGCCCAACGCCACCAGGAAAATCTTCGCCGACTCATCGATGCCGAACCACAGGATCACCAGCGGAATCAGCGCCAGGTGCGGCACGTTGCGGATCATCTGCACCGAACTGTCGAGCAGGCGTTCGCCCCATTTCGACAGGCCGGTGATGAAACCCAAGGCCAGGCCGATGCCGCCGCCGATGGAGAAACCGAGCGCCGCACGCCAGCCGCTGATGGCCAGGTGAGTCCAGATTTCGCCGCTGCGCACCAGGCTTACGCCAGCCTCGATCACCGCAATCGGCGCCGGCAGAATCCGTGTCGACAACCAGCCCGCCGACACCGACAACTGCCACACCGCCAGCAACAGGACCGGCAACGCCCAAGGCGCGAGGTTGTGGATAATTCTTTTCATGGCGGCGCCTCAGCTCTGGGACGCGGCTTTGGGAAGAATGTCGTTGGCCACCATCTCGCCGAACGGGCTGACGAAGTTCGCGCCTTGTGGCTGTTCCGGACGTTGCACGTCAATGTGCGGGAACAGCAACTCGGCCACCCGATACGCCTCTTCCAGGTGTGGATAACCGGAGAAGATGAACGTGTCGATGCCCAGGTCGGCGTATTCCTTCATGCGTGCGGCCACGGTCGGACCGTCGCCCACCAGCGCCGTACCGGCACCGCCACGCACCAGGCCGACACCGGCCCACAGGTTGGGGCTGACTTCCAGATTGTCGCGACTGCCGCCGTGCAGTGCGGCCATGCGTTGCTGGCCGACCGAATCGAAACGCGACAGCGAAGCCTGGGCCCGAGCGATGGTTTCATCGTCCACATGGGAGATCAGTCGATCCGCCGCTGCCCAGGCTTCTTCGTTGGTTTCACGCACGATCACATGCAGGCGAATGCCGAAGCGCACGGTGCGACCGAACTTCGCGGCTTTGGCGCGCACTTGTTCAATTTTCTCGGCGACGGCGGCCGGTGGTTCACCCCAGGTCAGAACCATCTCGACCTGTTCGGCGGCCAGGTCTTGCGCCGCTTCCGAAGAACCACCGAAGTACAACGGCGGACGTGGTTGCTGGACCGGCGGATAAAGCAACTTCGCGCCTTTCACGCTGATGTGCTGACCGTCGTAATCCACGGTTTCGCCTTCCAGCACCCGGCGCCAGATGCGGGTGAATTCCACCGAGGCTTGATAGCGCTCTTCGTGGCTGAGGAACAAACCGTCGCCGGCCAATTCATCCGGATCACCACCGGTTACCAGGTTGAACAGCGCACGACCGCCGGACAAACGATCCAGGGTCGCCGCCTGCCGCGCCGCGACCGTCGGGGAAATGATCCCGGGGCGCAGGGCAACGAGGAATTTCAAACGCTGGGTCACCGGGATCAGCGACGCGGCCACCAGCCACGAGTCTTCGCAGGAGCGACCGGTGGGAATCAACACCCCGCCGAAACCCAGGCGATCCGCTGCTTGGGCGATTTGTTGCAGGTAACCGTGGTCAACGGCGCGAGCGCCTTCGGCGGTGCCAAGGTAATGGCCGTCGCCGTGGGTAGGCAGGAACCAGAAAATATTAAGGCTCATGGAGTGGTCTCCTTAGGAATTCGAATTACTGCGCTTTGGCAACGGCCGCCGGTGGCGTCCAGATCACGTCTTTGATGCTGAGCGGCTTCGGAATCAGCTTGAGCTGGTAGAAGCTGTCGGCGATTTTCTGTTGGGCGGCGACCACTTCAGGCGTGAGGAACAGCGCGCCGTAGCCCTGGCGTTTTACCGAGGTCAGGGTGATGTCCGCCGGCAGGCCGAGCAGTGGCGAAACCTGTTTGGTCACGTCTTCCGGGTTGGCTTTGGACCATTCGCCGACGGCGCGCACTTCATCGACGAGGGTCTTGATCACCTCGGGATTTTTCTGCGCGTAAGGCTTGGTCGCCAGGTAGAACTGATGGTTATCGACGATGCCTTGGCCATCACGCAGGGTGCGTGCTTGCAGTTGCTGTTCGGCGGCAGCCTGGTACGGGTCCCAGATCACCCAAGCATCGACACTGCCACGCTCGAACGCGGCGCGGGCATCGGCGGGCGGCAGGAATACGGTCTGGATGTCGGTGTATTTGAGGCCGGCATCTTCCAGCGCACGGACCAGCAGGTAGTGCACGTTGGAGCCTTTGTTCAGGACGACTTTCTTGCCCTTGAGGTCCGCGACGGATTTGATCGTCGAGTCCTTCGGCACCAGGATCGCTTCGCTGTGCGGCGCTGGCGGTTCGTAGGCGACGTAGAGCAGATCGGCACCGGCGGCTTGCGCGAAGACCGGCGGTGTTTCACCGGTGACGCCGAAGTCGATCGAGCCGACGTTCAGGCCTTCGAGCAGTTGCGGGCCGCCGGGGAACTCTGTCCATTGCACGTCCACGCCTTGGGCGGCGAGGCGTTTTTCCAGCGTGCCCTTGGCCTTGAGCAGCACCAGGGTGCCGTACTTTTGATAGCCGATGCGCAATGTCTCGGCTTGTGCTTGGGAAATAACGCCGAAGGACACAGCCGCCACAAACAGAGCGACCAGACCACGACGCAAAATGACAGTGCGCATAGCGCTCTCCTATTTGCTGTTGGGTTTTGGCTGCACCTGCTTGGCCGTTGGCGGCTGAGTAAGGTGAGTACTTCGAATTCAGATGTGGCTTGAGTGGTGGCTTAGATGCTCCAGCGCGCACTCAGCAAACGTTCGTTCAACAGGTGCGGGTCGATCGGCTTGGGCCGTCGTGCCATGGCGCTGAAAAACAGCTCCAGCGATTCATTCAGTCGTTGTTCCAGCTCCGGCGCCAATTGCGCCTGGGCACTGCCTTCGCCGTAGGCAATCTGGCTGTCCACAGCGAAAATCCCGTGGAGCATCTCCTGGGCTTTCAATGCCGACAGCACCGGTTTGAGCGCGTAATCCACCGCCAGCATGTGGGCGATGCTGCCGCCAGTGGCCATGGGCAACACCACCTTGTGGGCCAGGGCGCGCTCGGGCAGCAAGTCCAGTACGGTTTTCAACGCGCCGGAAAACGACGCCTTGTAGACCGGCGTGGCAATCAGCAGGCCGTCGGCGTTTTCAATCTGTTGCAACAGGTCGATCACCTTCGGACTGTCGAAGCGTGCATGCAGCAAGTCTTCGGCCGGGAAGTCCCGTACCTGATAACTCACCACTTCCACCCCTTGTTCTTGCAACCAGCGCTGCGAACGCTCCAGCAACACCCCGGAACGAGAGCGTTGGCTGGGGCTGCCACCGAGTGAGACGACCAGCATTCAGGTGATTCCTTGAGCGGTGTGGGCGATTCGCAATGTGCGATCTCGCGTCGATGGAGTGACCTTAACAGGTGATTTATATATCCATAAATCATATTTATTCATTTGGTTATTCTTTGTAGGTCTATGCGAATCATCATATCCCGGACAAAAAAATAGGCCGTAAGAACGGCCTGAAATCCCCTGCTTTGTGGATGCGTTTCAAATCTGAATTTTGCGATGTTTGCCAAGGCCCCTTCGCGAGCAGGCTCGCTCCCACATTTGTAATGCATTCCATTGTGGGAGCGAGCCTGCTCGCGAAGGCGGCATCAGCCACGCCGCAATGCATGGTTTAACGATTCGGCTGCGGCGTCAGGCGCAGGTACGGCTTCACCGCGCGATAACCCTTCGGAAAGCGTTTCTTGATTTCGTCTTCGTCCTTGAGCGACGGCACGATCACTACTTCGTCACCGTCCTGCCAGTTGGCCGGGGTGGCCACTTTGTAGTTGTCGGTGAGTTGCAGCGAGTCGATCACCCGCAGGATTTCATGGAAGTTGCGACCGGTGCTGGCCGGGTAGGTGATGGTCAGCCGAACCTTCTTGTTCGGGTCGATCACGAAAAGTGAGCGCACGGTCAAGGTGTCGTTGGCGTTCGGGTGAATCAGGTCGTACAGGTCTGAAACCTTGCGATCGGCGTCGGCCAGGATCGGGAAGTTGACGAGGGTGTTCTGGGTTTCGTTGATGTCTTCGATCCACTTGTGGTGCGAGTCCACCGGGTCGACCGACAGCGCGATGGCTTTGACGCCACGGTTGGAAAATTCATCCTTGAGCTTGGCGGTGAAGCCCAGTTCGGTGGTGCACACCGGAGTGAAGTCCGCCGGGTGGGAAAACAGCACGCCCCAGCTATCGCCCAGCCATTCGTGGAAACGGATGGTGCCGGCGCTGGAATCCTGTTCGAAATCGGGGGCGATATCGCCAAGTCTGAGGCTCATGGTGCTGCTCCTGGTGAGTGCTTGTTGAGCTCAACTGTGCCTGCATTCCGATTGAATTAAAAAGAATAAATATCGATTTATTTAGATCATAAATGAATATTAAAGATCTGTTCACTGGACCTGCCCGGCCATCGCGACGAACATCGCCCACAAGGTTCGAGAAGGCCTTGAGTAGCTGCAAAAGAGGGGCAATTTCAGGGCGGGATTACGGGGGTGACTCCGCCTTGAAAACGCAAAAGCCCCGCCCGGCGAGGTGCCGGGCGGGGCTTTATTTACGCAGGCTGACTGGAGCGCGCTATTACAACAGCGGGATCGAGTAGCTGACGATCAGACGGTTTTCGTCTTGGTCGCGCTGGCCTGGGATGTCGTTGCGCCACATGGCGTTTTTCCACATGAAGCCCAGGTTTTTCAGCGGGCCTTCCGGCACAACGTAAGCCAGGGTCAGGTCGCGTTCCCACTCGGAACGGCCGTTGCCCGAAACACCACCACCGGCAGTCACGGTGTCGATGTTGTCGCCACGCAGGTAAACAACACCAGCGGTTGCGCCTGGCAGGCCAACTTTGGCGAAGTCATACGAGTAGCGTGCTTGCCAGGTTTTCTCGCCGGCACGGCCGAACTTCTGGATTTGCATGTCGGTGATAGTGTAGTTCGACGAACCGTCGCCCTGGTTCAGCCAAGGGAAGTCGCTGCTGCCGTTGCTGACCTGGTAACCGCCACCGAAGGTGTGACCGGCCACCGAGTACAGGAACAGGCCGCTGTACAGGTTGTTGTCGACTTTACCGCGACCGCTTGCAGCACCCGAGTAGTTACCGCTGCTGTAGTAGGCAGGGGTATTACCGTTGGCGCCGTCGTCACGGCTGTTGAAGTAACGCAAGTCAGACTTCAGCACGCCCGGGCCGATAGCCCAGTTGTGAACCAGACCCAGGAAGTGTTGCTTGTAGAAATCTTCCAGGTTGCCGTAGTAGTACTGGGCAGTCAGGTCTTTGGTGATTTTGTAGTCACCGCCGCCGTAGATGAACTTGTTGCTGTCGCGACCGCTGATGGTCGGGCTGTTCGCGCCGCCAATGGACAGTTGCTCGTTGTTGCTGGAGTTACGACCTTTCACGGATTCGATCTGACCGCCAACCAGCGTCAGGTCTTTGATATCACCGGAAGTGATCTGGCCACCCTGCCAGGTTTGTGGCAACAGACGACCGTCGTTGGTCACGATAACCGGGTTCTTTGGCTGCAGAGTGCCCAGCTTCAGTTCGGTCTGGGAGATCTTGGCTTTGGCAGTCAGGCCCAAGCTGGAGAAGTTATCAACCGCTTCGCCGTTAGACTTGCTTGGGAAAACCGTGCCGCCGTACGAAGTAGCGGTAGCGCCGTTGGTGCCGCCGCCCGAATCCAGGCGAATACCCAGCAGGCCGATGGCGTCGATACCGAAGCCGACGGTGCCTTGGGTGTAGCCGGAGATGAAGCGCAGGTCAAAGCCTTGGCCCCATTCTTCGTTCTTGCTTTGAACGCCAGCGTTCTTGTTGGCAGTGGTGCCAGCAGCGCTGTCACGGTTATCGGTGTTGATGTAGAAGTTACGCAGACCCAAGGTAGCCTTGCTGTCTTCGATGAACCCCGCGGCGCCTGCCTGCTGCGCCAAAACCCCTACGGCCACAGCCAGGGCCAAGGTGGACTTATTCATGTTTCGCTCCTCTCGTTTCTAATTCTTGTGTTCCTGGTCCCGGGTCGAATGCCCTGGATCCTAAGATGCGCGATTAGCGCCAGACCGTGACTGACAAGTCAATCGTAACCTTGTGTGTCTACGACCAAGGTCTAATCGCCGTGATTTGGTCCCTGCAGGGTAATGAATTCCTCATAAACCCAAAAAGAATTATTTCATTCTTTTTCATACCGCAATGGAATATAGCCCGACACTGCAAAACCGCACCGAGATATCCCGTATCGGCTCATAAGCTAATTACTAAATGGTATTTGTTGGCCTTTTTTTAGATCGATTAGCTTTGACGCATCTTACATACGTCAATCCCTATCGAAAAGGCGACGCCATCATGGCCAAACGCGCACTATCCAGTCAAATTGTTACAGTTTGTGTATCGGTTTTATTTTCTTTTGGTGCTCAGGCGGCCAACCTCACGGTGGGTTATCAAACCGGTATCGACCCGAGCAAAGTCCCCCAGTCTGATGGCGTTTACGAGAAAACCATTGGCCAGAAAATCGACTGGCGCCGGTTCAACAGTGGCCCGGAAGTCGTCACCGCCATTGCCTCCGGCGACGTGCAGATTGGCAACCTCGGCTCGAGTCCCCTCGCCGCAGCCGCTTCGCGCAACCTGCCGATCGTGGCCTTCATCGTGTCGGCCCAGATCAACGCCGCCGAAGCCTTGGTGGTCCGCAACGGCAGCGGCATCGATAAACCGGAAGATCTGATCGGCAAGACCATTGCCACGCCTTTCGTTTCAACGTCCCACTACAGCCTGCTCGGCGCGCTGAAGCACTGGGGCCTGGATGCCTCGAAAGTCAAAGTGGTGAACCTGCAACCGGCGGAAATCGCCGCGGCCTGGAAGCGTGGCGACATCGACGGCGCGTTTGTCTGGTCGCCGGCCCTGGGGGAAATTCGCAAGACCGGCAAGACCTTGACCGATGCCGCACAGGTTGGCCAATGGGGTGCGCCGACCTTTGAAGTCTGGGTCGCTCGCAAGGATTACGCCGAGAAGCATCCGGAGGTGGTGGCCAAATTCGCCAAGGTCACCCTGGACTCCTTCGCTGACTATGCCGCCCATAAAGAGAGCTGGACCGCCGACTCGGTGCCTGTACAGAAAATCGCCAAATTGACCGGTGCCAATGCCGTCGATGTACCGGAGTTGCTGGCCGGCTCGACCTTCCCGGACGCGAAAGCCCAACAGACCACCGCGCTGTTGGACGGCGGCACGGCCAAGGCGATTGGCGAGACGGCGAAGTTCTTGAAGGAGCAAGGCAAAGTAGAGACGGTACTGCCGGATTATTCGCCGTATGTGAGCGCGAAGTTCGTCACGGAGTAACACCGCCTTCCTGTGACGATCGTTCCCACGCTCTGCGTGGGAATGCAGCCCGGAACGCTCCGCGTTCCATCCGAACCCGAACGCGGAGCGTCCGTAGAGGCATTCCCACGCAGAGCGTGGGAACGATCGATTACAGGGTTTTTTCGAAGATCTTCGAATTACGCTGATAGTTGTACAGCGACGCCCGCGCCGACGGCAGGCGCTCGACGCTGCTTGGCTCGAAACCACGCTCGCGGAACCAGTGCGCGGTCCGGGTCGTCAGCACGAACAAAGTTTTCAACCCTTGGGCTCGGGCGCGGGTTTCGATGCGCTCGAGCAATTCATCGCCGCGCCCGCCATGGCGATATTCCGGGTTCACCGCCAGACAAGCCAACTCCCCGGCATCCGAATCGGCAATCTGATACAGCGCCGCGCACGCGATGATCATGCCTTCGCGCTCGACCACGCTGAACTGCTCGATCTCGCGCTCCAGCACTTCCCGGGAACGACGCACCAGAATCCCCTGCTCTTCCAGCGGGCTGATCAGATCCAGCAAACCGCCGACGTCTTCAATCGCCGCTTCACGCACCAGTTCGAATTGTTCCTGGGCCACCAACGTACCGCCACCGTCACGGGTGAACAGTTCGGTCAGCAGCGCGCCGTCTTCGGCGTAGCTGACGATATGGCTGCGCGCCACGCCGCCACGGCAGGCTTCAGCCGCCGCATCCAGCAGCTCGCCCTGATAGTTGCTGCCCAGGCGTTGCAGATGCGCCGGCACTTGTTGCGGACGCAACTCGCGGACCAGACGACCGTTTTCGTCGATCAAGCCCAGGTCGGCGCCGAACAGCAGCAATTTGTCGGCACCGAGGTCGATGGCCGCGCGGGTGGCGACGTCTTCACAGGCGAGGTTGAAAATCTCACCGGTCGGCGAGTAACCCAGCGGCGACAACAGCACGATGGAGCGCTCGTCCAGCAAGCGATTGATACCTTTGCGATCAACCCGGCGCACTTCGCCGGTGTGGTGATAGTCGACACCTTCCAGCACACCGATCGGCCGCGCCGTCACCAGGTTGCCGCTGGCTACCCTCAGGCGCGAGCCCTGCATTGGAGACGAGGCCATGTCCATGGACAGCCGCGCTTCGATGGCGATGCGCAATTGGCCGACCGCGTCGATCACGCATTCCAGGGTCGCGGCATCGGTGATGCGCATGCCGTGGTGGTAATGCGGGATCAGGCCGCGCGCAGCGAGGCGGGTTTCAATTTGCGGACGGGAACCGTGAACCAACACCAGTCGCACGCCGAGGCTGTGCAACAGCACCAGGTCGTGGACGATATTGCCGAAGTTCGGATGCTCCACACCGTCGCCGGGCAGCATGACGACGAACGTGCAATCGCGGTGGGCATTGATATAAGGAGACGCGTGACGAAGCCAATTAACGTATTCGGGCATGAACCTGGGCCTGTAATAAATAGCAGCCAAAAAATGGGTGAACCATAAAACGCACAACGGGCTGGTGGTTATCGTCGGAACAGGCTTGGCGACACGCGAGCTCTCCTCATGAATACGGGTTGGGGCACTGGCAATTTATACCGTTCAGTCAGTCAACACACAAAGCCCTGTGGGAGCGGGCTTGCTCGCGAAGAGGCCAGACCAGTCAACATTGATGCTGAATGTAAGACCGCCTTCGCGAGCAAGCCCGCTCCCACATGGGGTTTCGCTTAGCTGGCTGGCATCGAGACTTTGGCCGGTGTCAGGCAGTAATGTTCAATCAATTGACGTAATAGATGCACGGTAGGCTGCAAACGTGACATTTCGAGGTATTCCCCCGGTTGGTGAGCGCAAGCGATGTCGCCCGGGCCGAGCACCAGTGTTTCGCAGCCAAGGCGCTGAAGATAAGGCGCTTCCGTGCCGAACGCCACTGCTTCGGCGCGATGACCGGTGAGCTTTTCCGCGACCAGGACCAATTCCGCGTCCTCGGCTTGCTCGAACGGCGGCACTTCGGGGAACAGCGGCGCGTAATCGATCTTCACCTGATGCCGTTCGGCAACCGGTTTGAGCCTTGCCAGAATTTCCGCACGCAGGACTTTGGGGTCCATGCCCGGCAACGGCCGCAGGTCGAATTCCAGCGAACACTGGCCGCAGATGCGGTTGGGGTTGTCGCCACCATGAATGCAGCCGAAATTCATCGTCGGGGTCGGCACGCCAAACTGCGGATTGCGGAATTCGCGCTGCCACAACAGACGCAAGCCACGCAGTTCGCCGATGGCATCGTGCATGGCTTCGAGAGCGCTATGGCCCAGGCGCGGATCCGAGGAATGGCCGCTCTGCCCTAGGATGTCGATGCGCTCCATCATGATGCCTTTGTGCATGCGGATCGGCTTGAGCCCGGTCGGCTCGCCGATCACCGCCGCCCGGCCCAGCGGACGCCCGGCTTCGGCCAAGGCGCGAGCCCCAGACATCGAGCTCTCTTCGTCGCAAGTGGCGAGGATCAGCAACGGTTGCTTGAACGGCTGGTCGAGCAACGGGATGACCGCTTCGATGGCCAGGGCGAAAAAGCCCTTCATGTCGCAACTGCCGAGGCCCACCCAGCGGCCGTCAACTTCGGTCAGCTTCAAAGGATCGGTCTGCCACAACGCGCCATCGAACGGCACGGTATCGCTGTGCCCGGCCAGCACCAGGCCGCCAGGGCCCGAACCGAAGCTGGCGAGCAAATTGAATTTGCCGGGGCTGACCTGCTGGATATCGCAGGCAAAACCCAAATCGCCGAGCCAGGTCGCCAGCAAATCGATCACCGGCCGGTTGGTCTGATCGAGGCTCGGCTGGGTACAGCTGACGGACGGCGCAGCGATCAGCGCAGCGAACTGATCTTTCATGGACGGCAAAGGCATCGCTGACTCCAAATCCCGAATTGAGGTCCATCATAGAACCATCCGGTGACAGGAATAAACCGCCACGGACCCTATCGCGAACGAGTCCTGTACA
This sequence comes from Pseudomonas sp. NPDC096950, assembly GCF_044762525.1. Lineage (NCBI taxonomy): Bacteria > Pseudomonadati > Pseudomonadota > Gammaproteobacteria > Pseudomonadales > Pseudomonadaceae > Pseudomonas > Pseudomonas sp. NPDC096950. The sequence goes on from NZ_JBIWEL010000031.1 coordinate 47,541, forward strand.
CTGCACGACCTTGGCAGCCACACATTCCCCCGGCTGCGCTCCCGATCCTGGATTTTCCGGCCATGCAGAAAGAAACCGAAATCAAACTCCGCGTCAGCCGCGAAACCCTCGCCGCCCTGCGCGAGCACCCGCTCCTGAAAAAACGCAACAAAAGTGGCTGGGAACGCCGTGAGTTGATGAACCAGTACTTCGACACGCCTGAGCGCGACCTGGCCCGCGCCAAGGTTGCCCTGCGCCTGCGCCGCGATGGCGAAGAAGTGATTCAGACCCTCAAGACCCGTGGCCAGAGCGTTGCCGGTCTGTCCGAGCGTAACGAATACGATTGGAACCTGCCCAAAGCCAAGCTCGACGTGAAGAAACTCGACGGCGAATGCTGGCCTGAAGAGCTGGCCGAGCTGGACAAGAAAACCCTGAAAGCCATCTTCACCACCGATTTCGTGCGTGAACGCGCGGAAATCGCCTGGGGCCGCGGCAAGACCAAAGTGGTCATCGAAGCGGCGCTGGACTTCGGTCACGTCGTAGTCGGCAAGCAGAAAGAAGAAATCTGCGAACTGGAACTGGAACTGCGCGAAGGCGAACCCGGCGCCCTGCTGGAACTGGCCGCCGAACTGGCCGCGACCCTGCCCCTGATGCCGTGTGACATCAGCAAGGCCGAGCGCGGTTACCGTTTGTACGACGCCAACAGCTACTCGCTGAGCCTGCCGGCGCCGCAGATCACCGCCGAAATGCCACTGGACGACGCTTTCGCCGCCCTGAGCTGGCACTTGCTGGGCAGCAGCCAGCGTCTGGCTGAACAGTATCGCTTCAATGGCCACTGGCGTTTGCTGCAGGACTGGGTCGAAAACCTCGGTGAACTGCGCGCGCTGTTGAGCAGCCTCGGCCAAGCCGCACCGCGTCAGTCGACTCACGATTTGCGGATTGCGCTGGACGCCTTGCTGGAAGACTGGCGTCCGCTGGTCCAGGCTGGCCTGGACGACGAAGACGTGCGCAAAGCCGCGCCGGAGCAGTTCCTTGAAGAACTCGAAGACCCGCGTTGGGGCCTGTTCTCGCTGAACACGTCGCGCTGGTTGTTGGCCCGCACCTGGGCTGCCGACCGCAACGTGCGTGGCAACCGCCAGGGCGCGGCGCAATTGGCCAACTGGTTGCCGCGCCTGCTGGGCGAGGAAGCCACGTCGCTGCAATTGCAACGCTACCAGCAACAGCCGGAAGACCTGGCCGAGCAACTGCCGCGCATCGAACGCATCCAGGCCTGGATGCACCACGCCCGCGGCGTGCTGGACATCCCGGAAATGGATCGCCTGTACGGCGAACTGAACAAACTGGCGCAACTGGCCAACGAGCCGATCACCGACGAAGCCCTGGATGCGCGTAAGCAGCAGGCTATCGCCGTGTATCAGAATCGTGCCTGGAAAATGTTGCTGCGCATGTAACACCGCCTTCGTGAGCAAGCCCGCTCCCACATTGGAATGCATTCCCCTGTGGGAGCGGGCTTGCTCGCGAAGAGGCCCGCACGGTCACCGCAAAACCTCAGACCGGCAAACTCGTCGTGGACTTGATCTCCGACAACGCCACAATCGAATTCACCTCCTGAATCCCCGGCACCATCGACAGCTTCTCAAAGAAGAACCGCTCATACGCCTCGATGTCCGCCGTAACGATCCGCAGCAAAAAATCCACCGACCCCATCAGCACATAACACTCCAGCACTTCAGGAAAGCCGCGAATCGCCTCGGTGAACTCGGTGAAGTTCGAACGCCCGTGGGCGTTGAGTTTGATCTCGGCAAAAATCTGCGTGTTCAGGCCGATTTTCTTGCGATCGAGCAACGTCACCTGCCCGCGAATGATCCCCTCCTCCTTCATCCGCTGGATCCGCCGCCAGCACGGCGACTGCGACAGCCCGACCTGTTCGGCGATCTGCGCGCTGGAAAGCGAAGCGTCCTCTTGCAGCAACGCGAGAATCTTGCGGTCATAGCCATCCAGCTCGGCATGCATAGAAAAACCCTTGATTGATCACTTGTTGAATCAAACGATTCGATAAATCGGCAATACGATCGATCATAGCCAAGAAATGCCCGGCACCGAATGTAAAAATTCCTCCAATGATTTTGGAGAACGACCATGCCGCATCTAGAAGCCGTGAACACCCCAACGACCCGCGCCGATGCCTGGAACGCCAGCAATGCCCATTGCCGCGTGCAATACCAACTGCTGGCCGAGGCCGAACCGGATTTGCTGTGCCGCGCACTCAACCTGTTCGCCTTGCAGTTCCTGACCCCGGAGCAGGTCAACGTGCAGCGCATGGATGATCTGTTGTCGATCGACATCGTGATCGACGGCCTGAGCTGGCACCGCGCCGCCGTGATCGCGGAAAAACTTCGTAACCTGATCAGCGTCTGCTCGGTGAACCTGCAAAGTGCCGAGGCGACTTGGGATGAGCAGGCTCAAGCGGCCGGCTGAAAGAACTGGAAACGGCTTCGTCGGGTAGTGGCCCAACGGTCAGCGGCTCCGCGACTATCCTTTGCACACTGCGGTCTAGATCGCTGTTTGCAGGATTGTTCAAAAGGAACCCGCATGTCCGTTCAACTTGCCACACAGGACCGCTGGCTGGATCTCAATGATTTGCTGCGAGAACTGGTCGCCCAAGGCTTTATCAACCAGGATTGCGCCGAACTCGCGCTCAACGCCCGACGCCGGCACGCCGCCAATGGCCAGTTGCACCCGTTGGAGTTTATTGCCAGCCAACACCTCGACGACCTCAGCCGTCCCGGCAAACACCTGGACCTGGAAAGCCTGACCCTGTGGCTGTCGCAACAGGCCGGCCAACCTTATTTGCGCATCGATCCGCTGAAGATCAACGTCGCGGCCATCACGCCGTTGATGTCCTACGCCTTCGCCCAGCGCCACAAGATTCTCGCCGTCTCCATCGACCGCGACGCCGTGACCGTGGCCAGCGCCCAGCCTTACGTCACGGGTTGGGAAGCCGATCTGACCCACGTATTGAAGCTGCCGATCAAACGCGTAGTGGCCAACCCGGCGGACATCCAGCGCTTCAGCGTGGAGTTTTTCCGCCTGGCCAAATCGGTCACCGGCGCCACCAACGCGGATCAACAGACCAGCACCCTGGGCAACTTCGAACAACTGCTCAACCTCGGCGCCAGCGACCAGGAGCCGGACGCCAACGACGCGCACATCGTCAACATCGTCGACTGGCTGTTCCAGTACGCGTTCCAGCAGCGCGCCAGTGATATCCACATCGAACCGCGTCGCGAGCAAGGTACCGTGCGGTTTCGCATCGACGGCGTGCTGCACAACGTCTATCAATTCCCGCCCCAGGTGACCATGGCCATCGTCAGTCGCCTGAAAAGCCTGGGCCGGATGAACGTCGCCGAAAAACGCAAACCCCAGGACGGCCGGGTCAAGACCAAGACCCCGGACGGCGGCGAAGTCGAACTGCGGCTGTCGACCTTGCCCACCGCGTTTGGCGAAAAAATGGTCATGCGGATCTTCGACCCGGAAGTGCTGCTCAAGGACTTTGATCAACTGGGCTTCTCCGCCGACGACCTGCGCCGCTGGCAAGACATGACCCGCCAGCCCAACGGCATCATCCTGGTGACGGGGCCGACCGGTTCGGGCAAGACCACCACGCTCTATACCACCTTGAAAAAACTGGCGACGCCGGAGGTGAACCTCTGCACCATCGAGGACCCGATCGAAATGGTCGAGCCGGCCTTCAACCAGATGCAGGTCCAGCACAACATCGACCTGACCTTCGCCGCCGGGGTGCGCGCGTTGATGCGGCAAGACCCGGACATCATCATGATCGGCGAGATCCGCGACCTCGAAACCGCCGAAATGGCGATCCAGGCCGCGCTCACCGGTCACCTTGTGCTCTCGACCCTGCACACCAACGACGCACCGAGCGCCATCAGCCGCCTATTGGAACTCGGCGTGCCGCATTACCTGATCAAGGCCACGGTGCTCGGGGTCATGGCCCAGCGTCTGGTCCGCACCTTGTGTCCGCACTGCAAGGCACCGCTGACCCTCGGCGAAGACGATTGGCAAACCCTGACCCGGCCCTGGCAGGCACCACTGCCGAACAACGCCCACCGCGCTATCGGCTGCCTGGAATGCCGCGACACCGGCTATCGCGGCCGCGCCGGGGTCTACGAAATCATGCAACTGACGGACAGCGTCAAAGCGCTTATCACTCCCGATACCGACCTGCTGGCGATACGACGCCAGGCGTTCAAGGAAGGCATGCGCAGCTTGCGATTGTCCGGGGCGCAGAAAGTGGCGGCGGGGCTGACGACGATTGAGGAGGTATTGCGGGTAACGCCGCAGAGCGAGCAGAAATGAAACCTTTTATGTCTCCTGATGATGCAAGGGGCGACTAACCGGTTCTGCTGGCCGACCTGCGCCGCTACACTCCTGCCATCGCCAATACATCAACAGGGAATCGTTATGCAGATCGGTAGTGTGCTTTTACTCTTCGTCGGGCTGGTCGTCGCCATTCTGTTCATGGGTTTCAAGGTCGTGCCGCAGGGCTATCAGTGGACAGTCGAGCGTTTCGGGCGCTACACCAACACCCTCAAGCCGGGCCTGAACATCATCATTCCGGTGATGGACCGCATCGGTCGCAAGATCAACGTGATGGAAAGCGTGCTGGATATTCCGCCCCAGGAAGTCATCACCGCCGATAACGCCACGGTGCAAATCGATGCGGTGTGTTTCTTCCAGGTGGTCAACACCGCCCAAGCCGCTTACGAGGTGAACAACCTCGAGCACGCCGTGCGTAACCTGCTGCAAACCAATATCCGTACCGTGCTTGGCTCCATGGAGCTGGACGCGATGCTCAGCCAGCGCGACAACATCAACGAAAAACTGCTGCGCACGGTGGATGAAGCCACGGCACCGTGGGGCATCAAGATCACCCGGATCGAAATCAAGGACATCAGCCCGCCAGCGGACTTGATGGCCGCGATGTCCGGCCAGATGAAAGCCGAGCGGATCAAGCGTGCGCAAATCCTCGAAGCCGAAGGCTTGCGGGCCGCCGCGATCCTCACCGCCGAAGGCAAGAAGCAGGCGCAGATCCTGGAGGCCGAAGGTGGTCGCCAGGCCGCTTTCCTTGAAGCCGAAGCCCGGGAACGTCAGGCCGAAGCCGAAGCCAAGGCGACTCAGGTGGTGTCCGAAGCCATTGCTGGCGGCAACGTGCAGGCGGTTAACTACTTCGTTGCGCAGAAGTACATCGATGCCTTGGGCAAACTGGCCTCGGCCAACAACAGCAAAGTGATCCTGATGCCGCTGGAGGCCAGCTCGATGATCGGCGCTGTCGGCGGCATCGGCGAAATCGTCAAGGCCACGTTCGATAACAAGAAAGCCTGAGGCGCGCCATGTGGGCATTCCTGCAACATCTGTCGTTCTGGGACTGGCTGGCGTTCGGCACAGTGTTGCTGATTCTTGAAGTGTTCGGCGCCGGCGGCTATTTGCTGTGGATCGGCATGGCGGCGGCAGCGGTTGGCGTGCTGACCTTTGTACTGCCCGGCCTGTCCTGGGAGCTGCAATTCCTGCTGTTCGGCCTGCTCTCGATCGCCACCGCGCTGTACTGGTGGCGACGCCAGCGCAGTGCCGTGCGAGAGAGCGACCAGCCGAACCTGAATTTGCGCGGCCAGGAACTGATCGGTAAAACCTTTGTGGTGCATGAGGCGATTGTCGACGGTCGCGGCAAGATAAAAGTCGCCGATGGCGTGTGGATGGCGCGCGGGCCAGACGCCGCGCTGGGTAGCCGGGTTCGGGTGGTCAGTCAGCAAGGGGCGATTCTGCTGGTGGAACCGGCTGACTGAGCGGTCATGGAACTCGATTGGGTAAATGACGATCCAACCCCGTAGTTAACCCCCAGTGGAGTCACCCATCATGCGTCTCAAACTTGCTGTCGCTACCCTTGCCTTGCTGTCTCTCCCCGTTGGTTCAGCAATGGCCGACAGCTTTTGGCGTAACGTCATTTCCTCCGGCGCAACCACCGGTTCGACCTACCTGACGTTCAAGGATCACAAACTGATCGTCGCGGCCCAGGACGATGCCGGCAGCTTCGTCGCCAGTGACGGCGGCATCCGCGGCCCTTACCTGGAAGCTGCAATGCAGAAAGTCCGCGCCGACAACCCGGGCCTGCAAGCCACGGACATGGAACTGGCGAATGCGATCCTGGCGAAGAATGCCGTCGCTTCGGACTAAGCCTCACAGATGTAGAAATGCCGCTCATATGAGCGGCATTTTTTATGGGCCAGAAAAACTGCAGTGCACTTTCCTACAACGGTGAATGCCAAAACCCCGGCAGCTAGTCGAGGATTCGTCGGCTGACTGAGGGCGGCTCTGATATCAGCGCCCGGTGTGTGAACCCAAACTTTGTCGATTTGAATTTTCCACACAAGCGAATCGACACCCATGAATAAAACCACCCTGTCTTTACTGCTGCTGGCAGTGGCGTTCAGCAACGTGTCCCATGCCGAAGGCCCGTACGGCTCGGTAAAACTCCAGAGTGTCCAGCAAGACCTGGGAAACTCCCTGCTCACCAGTCCAAGGGTCAGTCATCGAATCGTCAGCCCGGACAGCAACAAGGACGTCGGTGGCTCCGTGGCGCTGGGCTATGGGTTCAAGGGCGATTGGCGTCTGGAAGCGGAATACAGCATCAAGCAGGATTCGGAGTTCAAGAGTCACTGGGCGCCGTTCAATGCCAACGTCAACAACATGCAAGTCTCATCCAAGCGCCTGATGCTCAACGGCTACAAGGACTTCCCGCTGAACGCCTACCTGTCGTTGTACGCGATGGCCGGTGTAGGCGTGGCGAACATCAATTCCGAAGGGTATCAATCCAACCCTTCGCGCCGGTTCGCCAACAACAGCCAGAACAATTTCGCTTATGCCCTCGGGGTTGGAGCAGACCTTAAGCTCAATCAACAAATCACCCTAGGCACTGGTTACCGCTATGTCGATATGGGCGACATTGAAACCGGCAACAACACCTTCGCCAACCGCATCAATGCCCGGGACGAACAACTCAAGGGCAAGTTGCGGGAGCAGAATCTGTACGTCGAGGCGCGGATGGCGTTCTGATTTTTGGAGCCGCGTAAAAACCTACTGTGGGAGCGGGCTTGCTCGCGAAGGGGCCGTGCCAGTCAACACATAGACCGACTGACACACCGCTTTCGCGAGCAAGCCCGCTCCCACATTGGTCAGGTGTTGCCCGGTAGATCAGCGGTAATCATCCACCGGCACACACGCGCAAAACAGGTTGCGGTCGCCGTAGACGTTATCCACACGGTTCACCGCCGGCCAATATTTATGGGCCTTGGTGTGCGCGTCCGGCGTCACCGCTTGCTCGATACTGTACGGCCGCTCCCACACCCCGATGATGTCGGCCAAGGTATGTGGCGCGCGTTTCAGCGGGTTGTCCTCGGCGTCCCAGTTACCGTTTTGCACTTCGGTAATTTCCGCGCGAATACTCAGCATCGCACCGATAAAACGGTCCAGTTCAGCCTTGGATTCGCTCTCCGTAGGTTCGACCATCAACGTCCCCGGCACCGGGAATGACATGGTCGGCGCGTGGAAACCGTAATCCATCAGGCGCTTGGCCACGTCCTCTTCGCTGATGCCGGTCAACACCTTGAGCGGCCGCAGATCGAGGATGCATTCGTGGGCCACCCGCTCGTTGCGCCCGGTGTAGAGCACCGGAAAGGCGCCGGACAAATGCTGCGCCAGGTAATTCGCCGCCAGAATCGCCACCTCGCTGGCATCCGCCAGTTGCGGCCCCATCATGGCGATGTACATCCAGCTGATCGGTAAAATGCTCGCACTGCCCCACGGCGCAGCGCTGACCGCGCCGTTCTGCGGTTGCGGGCCGTCAATCGGCACCACCGGGTGATTGGCCACGAACGGCGCCAAATGCGCACGCACGCCAATCGGCCCCATGCCAGGCCCGCCGCCACCGTGGGGAATGCAAAACGTCTTGTGCAAGTTCATGTGGGATACATCGGCACCGATGTCCGCTGGCCGCGCCAAACCCACCTGGGCGTTGAGGTTGGCACCATCCATATAAACCTGGCCGCCGTGGCTGTGGATAACTTCACAGATTTCGCTGATGCCTTCCTCATACACACCGTGAGTCGAAGGATAAGTCGCCATCAAGCAGGCGAGTTTGTCCCCTGCCGCCGAGGCTTTGTCCTTCAAGTCATCCAGATCGACATTACCCGCCTCATCGCACTCGACGATCACCACCCGCATCCCGGCCATTTGCGCTGAGGCCGGGTTGGTGCCGTGGGCCGAGGATGGAATCAAACAGATATCCCGGGCGCCTTCATGGCGGCTTTCGTGATATTTGCGGATCGCCAGCAACCCGGCGTATTCGCCTTGGGCGCCGGAGTTCGGCTGCATGCAGATTGCATCGAAACCGGTGATCGCGCAGAGCCAACGTTCCAGTTCCTCGATCATCAGCCCATAACCCACCGCCTGCTCTTTCGGTACGAACGGGTGCAGGTTGGCGAATTGTGGCCAGGTGATCGGGATCATCTCGCTGGTGGCGTTGAGTTTCATGGTGCAGGAGCCCAGCGGGATCATCGACTGGTTCAGCGCCAGGTCCTTGTTCTCCAGTTGTTTGAGGTAACGCAGCATCTCGGTTTCGCTGTGATGGGCGCTGAATACGGGATGACGTAGATAAGGCGAGGATCGCAGCAAGCCGTCAGGAATGCCGGAAACCAGGGTTTCGGCGTCGAGTTCATCGACGTTGAGCCCATGATCCGCACCAAGGAACACATCGAACAGCTTCGCCACGGTGCTTTCGTCACACGTCTCATCCAGGCTCAAGCCCAGTTGCCCGCGCCCGAGAATGCGCAAATTGATCTGCGCCGCCCGGGCGCTTTCGATGATCGCTGTTTGAGCACCGCCAACTTCAAGGGTCAGGGTGTCGAAGAACTGTTGGTTGAGGCGGGAAATGCCATGGCGCTCCAGGCCGGCGGCGAGGATGCAGGTCAGCCGATGCACTCGCTGGGCAATCCGTTTCAACCCTTCCGGGCCGTGATAGACCGCGTAGAAACTGGCGATATTGGCCAGCAACACTTGGGCGGTGCAGATGTTCGAGTTGGCCTTCTCCCGGCGGATATGTTGCTCGCGGGTTTGCAGGGCCATGCGCAGGGCGACGTTGCCGCGGGCATCTTTCGACACGCCGATGATCCGGCCCGGAATCGCCCGTTTGTACTCATCGCGACTGGCAAAAAACGCCGCGTGGGGCCCGCCATAACCCATGGGGACGCCGAAACGTTGGGATGAACCGAACACCACGTCAGCGCCCAATTCCCCCGGAGGCGTCAGCAACAACAGGCTCAGCAGATCGGTCGCGACGCAGGCCAGCGCTTGCTGGGCATGCAGGTGATCGATCAATGGCCGCAGATCGCGGATCTCGCCGTGGGTGTCGGGGTACTGCAGCAAGGCGCCGAATACCTGGTGCTGTTTCAAGTTATCCACAGCGTCGATGATCAACTCAAAACCGAAGCCTTCGGCCCGGGTCTGGACCACGGAAATGGTCTGTGGATGGCAATTCTCATCGACGAAAAACAGATTGCTCTTGGACTTGGCGACCCGTTTGGCCAGGGCCATGGCTTCCGCCGCCGCCGTGGCTTCATCCAGCAGCGAGGCGTTGGCCAGTTCCAGGCCTGTGAGGTCGATGGTCAGTTGCTGGAAGTTGAGCAGCGCTTCGAGCCGGCCCTGGGCAATCTCCGGTTGATAAGGCGTATACGCGGTGTACCAACCGGGATTTTCCAGCACGTTGCGCAGGATCACGGCTGGCGTGAGGGTGCCGTGATAACCCATGCCGATCAGGCTGGTCCAGACCTGATTCTGCTCGGCATAGCCGCGCAGTTTGGCCAGTGCGGCTTCTTCGTCGAGGGCTGGCGGCAGGTCCAGTTCGCGGTTGAGGCGAATGCCCGGCGGCACGGTCTGCTCGATCAATTCGACCCGACTGCCAAGACCGAGGCTGTCGAGCATCGCCTGCTGCTCGGCGGCATCGGGGCCCAAGTGGCGGCGCAGGAAGACATTCGGATCGCGTAACTGGCTCAAGGACGGCAACTGGGACATGACGGGCTCTCTCTTGACTGGCGCTCAACGTCGATGCAACACGGTCAAACCAGCATAGCAGCCGATACCCGAGCGGATGGCGTGGCGCCTTCGGACAATCCCGAGCATCATGTTCGGCGCCTACTTAACGTCCGCTATCGGGTGTCTATTGTTTATGAGCCAACTGCCATTTCTGCCGTTTTCCAAGCCCGTCATCGATGAAGCCACGATTGCCGCGGTCGGCGACGTGCTGCGTTCGGGCTGGATCACCAGCGGCCCCAAGGTCCAGGCCTTTGAAGCGCAACTCTCGGAATTCTTCGGCGGGCGCCCGGTGCGCACGTTCAACTCCGGCACCTGCACCATGGAAATCGCCCTGCGCATTGCCGGTATCGGGTCGGGAGATGAAGTGATCACCACGCCGATTTCCTGGGTCGCCACCGCCAACGTGATTCTGGAAGTCGGCGCCACCCCGGTGTTTGCGGATATCGACCCGGTCACCCGCAACATCGATCTGGACAAGCTGGAAGCCGCGATCACGCCGCGCACCAAGGCGATCATTCCGGTGTACCTCGCCGGGTTGCCGCTGGACATGCATCGGCTGTATGCGATCGCCAAAAAACACGGTTTGCGGATTGTCGAAGACGCCGCCCAAGCCTTGGGTTCGAGCTGGAACGGTCAACGCATCGGCGCCACCGGTGATTTCGTGTCGTTCAGTTTCCAGGCGAACAAGAACGTCACCTCCTCGGAGGGCGGTTGCCTGGTGCTGAACACGCCTGAAGAAGTGCGACTGGCGGAGAAGTACCGTTTGCAGGGCGTCACCCGAAATGGTTTCGATGGACTGGACGTGGATGTGCTGGGCGGCAAGTTCAACATGACCGATGTCGCGGCGGCGATTGGCCTGGGACAATTTGCGCATATCGAGGCGATCACGGCTCATCGGCGTGAGCTGGCGCGGCACTATTTCGCGTGTTTCGGTGCGGATTTCGAAGCGCAGTACGGTGCGCAATTGCCTCCGGCGGATTTCGAGAACAGCAACTGGCACTTGTTCCAACTGGTGCTGCCAGAACGCAAGGACGGCCAACCGGCGCGGGCTACGTTCATGGAGCAGATGCAGGCACTGGGTATTGGCATCGGCTATCACTACCCGCCGATCCACCTGCTGAGTCTTTACCGCGAGCGCGGTTTCAAGGAAGGCCTGTTTCCGGTGGCCGAACGGGTCGGTCGCCTGATTGTTTCGTTGCCGATGTTTACCACCATGAACAAGGCGGATGTCGAGCGGTCGGTGCAGGCGGTCAAATCGGTGCTGAAGCTATAAACACCTGTGGGAGCGAGCCTGCTCGCGAAGGCGGTGTGTCAGTCAACATCTACATCGACTGATACTGCGCTTTCGCGAGCAGGCTCGCTCCCACATGGGGGTTTTGCAGGGCGGAGGTTATTCGCCGATAGCGGCTTTGTAGCCTGCCGCATCCAGCAGTTTGTCCAGCTCAGCCGGGTTGCTTGGCTTGAGTTTGAAGATCCAGGCACCGTACGGGTCGGTGTTCAGCGCTTCAGGCGAACCGCTCAGGTCTTCGTTGATCGCGATCACTTCACCGCCAATCGGCGAGTAGATGTCGGACGCGGCTTTAACCGACTCAACCACACCGGATTGATCGCCGGCAGCAAACACTTTGCCGACTTCGGTCAGTTCAACGAACACCACGTCGCCCAAGGCTTCCTGAGCGTGATCGCTGATGCCCACGGTGACGGTGCCATCGGCTTCCAGACGCGCCCATTCGTGACTTTCGGCAAAACGCAGGTCGGCAGGGATATCGCTCATGTTCTGTGTCCTCAAGAAAAATGTCAGCGGTCGTTGCCCGCCAGAAAAGGTTTAGATCAAGGTTTTGCCATGGCGTACGAAGGTCGGTTTGACCACTCGGACCGGGTACCACTTGCCACGGATTTCCACTTCTGCGCGGTCGGCGGTCGCCATCGGCACGCGCGCCAGTGCAATCGACTTGCTAAGCGTAGGAGAGAAACTACCACTGGTGATCTCCCCTTCGCCAACATTGGCGATGCGGACCACTTGATGAGCGCGCAAAACCCCGCGCTCTTCAAGGACCAGACCGACCAGTTTGTGCTGTACGCCGCCGGCCTTCTCGGCTTCCAGGGCCGCACGCCCGATGAACTGGCGCGTAGCCGGCTCCCAGGCAATGCTCCAGGCCATATTGGAGGCCAGCGGTGAGACATCTTGATGAATGTCTTGCCCGTAGAGGTTCATTCCGGCCTCGACGCGCAAGGTATCCCGGGCGCCAAGACCGATGGGCGAAATGCCGGCGCCCACCAGATCGTTGAAGAAACCCGGCGCCTGACTGGCCGGCAGCACGATTTCCAGGCCATCTTCGCCGGTGTAACCGGTGCGCGCGATAAACCAGTCGCCGTCGAACTGACCTTCGAAAGGTTTGAGCATCTGAATGAGGTTGCCACGGGACTGCGTGACCAGCTCGGCGATCTTATGCCGGGCGTGGGGACCTTGAATGGCCAGCATCGCCAACTCGGAGCGCTCAAGCAGGCGCACATCGAAGCCGTCGAGATGAGCCTGCATCCAGGCCAGGTCCTGATCCCGGGTAGAGGCGTTGACCACCAGCCGATAGCCGTCTTCGAGACGGTAGACGAGCATGTCGTCGACGATACCGCCGCGCTCGTTGAGCATGGTGCTGTACAAGGCACGGCCAGAGCTGTGCAAGCGTTCGACGTCATTGGCCAGCAAGTGCTGGAGCCAGGCCTTGGCCTGGGGGCCGTCGACATCGATCACGGTCATGTGGGATACATCGAAAACCCCGCAATCGCGACGCACCTGGTGGTGTTCCTCGACCTGCGAGCCGTAATGCAGTGGCATATCCCAACCGCCAAAATCGACCATCTTCGCGCCGAGGGCGAGATGAAGGTCATACAGAGGCGTACGCTGTCCCATGGGTTTCTCCTTCCGGGCGTGGCGAAGGTGCGGACAAGCACTGCACGGGTTGAAAGCCTTGAAATAGAAGGCCTTCAGCCGATTTCAGCTACCTGATCTGTCAGACGGACCGCACCGAATGCCGCGCATTGTAGCCGCAAGGTGTAGGACTGGCACCTAGGCGTTTCGATGCGCCGAACGTCGAATCAATCCGATGACCGGTAACAGTCCGACCAAAACCAGGGTCAGGGCCGGCAACGATGCCCTCGCCCACTCCCCTTCGCTGGTCATTTCAAAGATGCGAACCGCCAGCGTGTCCCAGCCAAACGGGCGCATCAGCAGGGTCGCGGGCATTTCCTTGAGCACATCGACGAACACCAGCAACGCCGCGCTCAAGGTGCCCGGCAGCAAAAGCGGCAGATACACTTTGAAAAACAGTCGTGGCCCACTGACGCCAAGGCTACGTGCCGCTTCGGGCAAAGAAGGCCGTATTCGCGCCAGGCTGCTTTCCAGCGGCCCATAAGCCACCGCGATGAAACGCACCAGATAAGCCAATATCAGCGCTGACAGACTGCCCAGCAGCAATGGCTTGCCCGCACCGCCGAGCCAGCCCGACAGCGGAACGACCAGTTCGCGATCGAGGTAACTGAAGGCCAACATGATCGACACTGCCAGCACCGAGCCGGGCAAGGCGTAACCGAGGTTGGCCAGGCTGACACCGGAGCGGATCGCCCGGGTCGGCGCGAGGCGTCGGGCAAATGCCAGCAACAGGGCCACGCTGACGGTAATCAGCGCGGCCATACCGCCGAGGTACAGGGTATGGACGATCAGCCCGGCGTAACGCTCATCCAGATCGAAGCGCCCGCGCTGCCAGAACCACACCAGCAGTTGCAGCATCGGAATCACGAAGGCGCAGGCGAACACCAGACCGCACCAACTCATCGCCGCCAACGCCTTGATGCCGCGCAGGTGATACAACGCCTTGACCCGTGGTCGCTCGTTGCTCGCCCGATTGGCGCCACGGGCACGGCGCTCACCGTACAACACGACCATCACCACCAGCAGCAACAGGCTGGCCAGTTGCGCGGCGGTCGAGAGGCTGAAGAAGCCGTACCAGGTCTTGTAGATGGCGGTGGTGAACGTGTCGAAGTTGAACACCGACACCGTGCCGAAATCCGCCAGGGTCTCCATCAACGCCAACGCCACACCGGCGCCAATGGCCGGGCGCGCCATGGGCAATGCCACGCGCCCGAACGCTTGCCACGGCGATTGCCCAAGGACTCGGGCGGCTTCCATCAGACCTTTGCCTTGGGCCAGGAATGCGGTGCGCGCCAACAGGTAAACGTAGGGGTAGAACACCAGCACCAGCACGAGGATCACGCCACCGGTGGAGCGCACTCGCGGCAATCGCAGCCCGCTGCCGAACCATTCGCGCATCAGGGTTTGCACGGGACCGGCGAAATCCAGCAGGCCGACGAAGACAAACGCCAGCACGTACGCTGGAATCGCGAACGGCAGCATCAACGCCCAGTCCAACCAGCGTCGGCCGGGGAATTCGCAGAGGCTGGTGAGCCAGGCCAGGCTAACGCCCAACAGCGTCACGCCGACACCGACACCCAGCACCAGGGTCAGGGTGTTGCCCAGCAGGCGTGGCATCTGGGTGTCCCAAAGGTGGGACCAGATTTGTTGATCGATGGTTTGCCAAGAGAAAAACAGCACGCTCAGGGGCAGCAGGACCAGCGCGGCGATGGCGAAGACCAGAGGGTACCAGCGGCGTTGGACGGGGTGGGCCAAGGCAAAAACTCTCGTTTTAAATGATTGTGCCCACGCTCTGCGTGGGCACACATCTTGTGACGCTCCGCGTCACGCTTCGATGCGGAGCGTCGGTGGATGCATTCCCACGCAGAGCGTGGGAACGATCAATACCGCCGAACTCAGTTCCAACCCGCCCGATCCATCATGCGGATCGCTTCCGCCTGACGCTTGCCGGCAATTTCCACCGGCAAGGTATCGGCGACAAACTTGCCCCAGCTCGCCACTTCCGCCGATGGTTGCACCGCCGGGTTGGCCGGGAATTCCTGGTTCACATCGGCGAAGATCTTCTGCGCTCCCGGCGTGGTCATCCATTCCACCAAGGCCTTGGCCGCTTCCGGATGCGGCGCATGCTTGGTCAGGCCGATACCCGACAGGTTGACGTGCACGCCACGGTCGCCCTGGTTCGGCCAGAACAGCTTCACCGCCAGGTCCGGCTTCTGCTTGTGCAGACGGCCGTAGTAGTAGGTGTTGACGATGCCGACGTCGCACTGCCCGGCGTTGATCGCTTCCAGCACCGCGATGTCATCGGAGAACACATCGGTGGACAGGTTGCT
This sequence comes from Pseudomonas sp. NPDC096950, assembly GCF_044762525.1. Lineage (NCBI taxonomy): Bacteria > Pseudomonadati > Pseudomonadota > Gammaproteobacteria > Pseudomonadales > Pseudomonadaceae > Pseudomonas > Pseudomonas sp. NPDC096950. The sequence goes on from NZ_JBIWEL010000031.1 coordinate 62,937, forward strand.
CACCCAGCCCTTGAGGATCTGTTCGGTTTTATCCGCGCCGTGAACTTCGATCATGGTGGCGGTCAGCGACTGGTTGTAGACCTTCTTCGCCGTGCGCAGGCACAGGCGACCTTCCCATTGCTTGTCGGCCAGGCCTTCGTAAGTGGTCAGCTCACCCGGCTTCACGCGATCCGTGGAATAGGCGATGGTCCGCGCCCGCAGGCTCAGGCCGGTCCAGGCGTGGGATGCGGCGCGATACTGCAAAGGAATGTTGGCGTCGATGGTCTTGGAAGTGAACGGCTGGAGGATGCCCATCTGCTCGGCCTGCCAGAGGTTGCCGGCATCGACGGTGAGCAGCAGGTCGGCGGTGGCGTTTTCGCCCTCGGCCTTGATGCGCTGCATCAGCGGCGCTTCCTTGTCGGTGATGAACTTCACCTGCACACCGGTTTTCGCGGTGTAGGCATCGAAGACTGGCTTGATCAGCTCGTCGATACGCGAGGAGTAAACCACCACCTCATCGGCGGCCTGGGCGGCGGTGCTGCCGATCAGGGTCAGGGCCAGTGCAGTCAATAGACGCTTCGGTGCCAACATGGGAGCGGTCTCGATTGAAAAATGAGGCCAAATGATAAGGACTCACATTTGCCAGCTCAATCGAACAGTTTGCGGAGGAGTTACCAGATGTTGCACAGCCAGACATTGAGGGTGGATGTGCCGCCGTCCTCGCGGGCAAGCCCGCTCCCACAAGTGATTCTCAGTGTTCACAAAACCAGTGTGGGAGCGGGCTTGCCTGCGAAGAGGCCATTAGCCACACCGCAAATCTCAAGCCTTGGCCAACGCCGGCAAATCCCCGGTCAACCCCAGCGCCTCGCGCACAAACAACGCCTTGGCCTCCGGCAGTTGCTCGACGATCTTCAACCCGGCATTGCGCAACCAGCGCACCGGCAGCGGATCGGCCTGGAACAGGCGCTCGAAACCTTCCATCGCCGCCATCAACGCCAGGTTGTGCGGCATGCGCCGACGCTCGTAGCGGCTGAGGACTTTCACATCCGCCAAACGCTCGCCGCGTTCCGCCGCTTGCAGCAACACTTCAGCCAGCACCGCCGCATCGAGGAAACCCAGGTTCACGCCCTGCCCGGCCAGCGGGTGGATGGTGTGCGCCGCATCGCCGATCAGCGCCAGGCCTTCAGCCACATAACGCTTGGCATGGCGCTGCCGCAGTGGCACGCACAATCGCGGATCAGCGCTGAGCACCGTACCCAGACGGCCCTCGAAGGCTCGCTCCAGTTCGCGGCAGAAACCTTCGTCATCCAGCACCATCAGGCGTTCGGCTTCACTCGGCGTAGTGGACCAGACGATCGAACACCAATCCTGCTGACCGTCCCGTTCCAGCGGCAAAAATGCCAGCGGACCGTTATCGGTAAACCGCTGCCAAGCGGTCATTTGATGGGGGTTGGAACTGCGCACGCTGGTCACAATGGCGTGGTGCATATAGTCCCACTCACGGGTCGCAATACCGGTCAGGCGCCGCACCGCCGAGTTGGCACCGTCCGCCGCGATCACCAGTGGCGCGCGCAAGGTGCGGCCATCGGCCAGAGTCAGCAGCCAGTCATCGCCGGAGCGGCGCATCTGCTCCAGGCGCGCATTGGCCAGCAGGCCGAGATCGCAGTCGTGCAAGCGATCCAGCAAAGCGTCCTGCACCACGCGGTTCTCGACGATATGCCCCAGCACATCGGCGTGCACACTGGCCGCCGAAAAATGAATTTGCCCGGTGCCGCTACCGTCCCAGACGTGCATGTCGGTGTAGGGGCTGCTGCGCCGATTGGCGATGCCGTCCCACACACCGAGGCGTTCAAGAATGCGCTGGCTGGCGGCCGATAAGGCACTCACCCGCGGCTCGAAAGTCGCTTGAGCGTCGAAGGGTTTGACGCTCATGGGGCTGCCGTCCAGCAGCAGGACTTCCAGCCCACTGTCCTGCAACGCCAGCGCCAGGGCGCTGCCGACCATTCCGGCCCCGACAATCAGCAGATCTGCGCGCATTTCCATGCTTTAAGCCTGTCTCGCTTGCGGCTTGAGCCGCACGTAAAGGGTTTTCCCGACCCGCGCCACCAAGGTGCCGGCGCCGTCGTGAATATCGACCTGCAACTGCGGCAGGTATTTTTCGCCACTTGCCGTCTGCCGGCGGATCTCGTCGAGCAAGGTTTCGTCGATGTTGAAGCGGGCGAACACCGGGCCTTTGCCCGGTGCAATGAAATCGATGTCGGCGGCCTTGTCCCAGACGATGTACCGGTGCCCGAGGTTTTCCATCAGCATCAGCATGTAGAACGGATCGACCATCGAATACAGGCTGCCACCGAACTGGGTGCCGACGTAATTGCGGTTGTACCAGCCCAGGCCCATGGACACCTTGATGTCCCGGAAGTCATCGCTGATGTGCCGAACCCGCACCCCGGCGCCGAGGTACGGCGGGTAGAACGTCATGACCCAGCGCATCAACCGCGCCTTGCCGAATTTTGCAGTCAGCCACTTAAGCATCCGGGCGAGTACCCAAACCCATGGCCTGGCGGGCGAACCAGCGTTTGGCCGGCGGCAACAGGTCGAGGCCGAGCAGGCCAATATTGCGGCCCAGGGACACCAGCGGCTGGGTGCTGCCGAACAGGCGCGTGACCTGATCGGAGAAGCCCACGGTCAGGTTCTGATCCATGCGTTGGCGCTCGCGATAAGCCTGCAACGTCGCAAAGTCGTCGGGCGAGGTTTCGCTGGCCAACAACGCATCGGCCAAGGCCTGAGCATCGCGCAAGGACAGGTTGAAACCCTGCCCCGCAATCGGATGCAGGCTGTGGGCGGCGTTGCCGAGAATCGCCAGGTGCGGACGCACCTGCTCTTCGGCCTCGATCAAAGTCAGCGGGTACAAGTGCCGCGCGCCGACCTGTTTCAACGTGCCGAGACGATAACCGAACACACCCTGCAACTCGCTGAGGAAGCTCTTTTCATCGAGGGCCGCCAGCCGTTGCGCGTCCATGCCCAGTCGGGTCCAGACCAAGGCGCAACGGTTGTCCGGCAATGGCAACAACGCCATCGGGCCGTCATCGGTGAAACGTTCGAACGCCATGCCGTTATGGGCTTCGCTCGGTGTGATGTTGGCGATCAGCGCGCTCTGGTTGTACGGGCGCTTCTTGATGCCGATCCCCAGTTGCTCGCGCAGGCCGGAACGGCCGCCATCGGCGAGTACCGCAAGGTCGCATTCCAGGGTGGTTTCATCGTTGAGGGTCAGGCGATACCCATCGGTCAGCGGCTCCATGCGGACGACTTCCGCCGGGCAACGCCAGCTGACCACATCCTTGTCCAGGCCTTGCCAGAGACATTGACCAAGCCAGGCGTTTTCCACCACATAACCGAGAGCAGGAACGCCCTCTTCCATCGCCGACAGTCGCGCCGTGGAAAAACGTCCACGGTCGGATACATGAATCTGCTTGATCGGCTCGGCGCGGCGGGAGATTTCCTGCCACACGCCCAACCGTTGATAAATCTGCCGGGCGCCATAGGACAGCGCCGAAGAACGGGCGTCGTAGCTCGGTTGATAGGTGTCGCCGGGGGCGAACGGCTCGATCAGCACGATCTTCCAGCCCCGGGCCTTGGCCCCAGCCTGCAACGCCAACGCCAGACTGGCGCCGACCAGGCCGCCACCGATGATTGCCAGATTGACTCGACTCATGCCGCTTGTGTCCGTGCTTGCGCCATCAAGGCCTCGATCTCGGCGACCGTTTTCGGCACGCCTTTCGTCAGGATTTCACAACCGGTCTTGGTCACTACCACGTCGTCCTCGATACGCACGCCGATGCCGCGCCATTTCTTCGCCACGTTCTGATTATCCGGGGAGATGTAGATCCCCGGCTCAACCGTCAGCGCCATACCGACTTCCAGCACGCGCCATTCGCCGCCGACCTTGTACTCGCCGACGTCATGCACATCCATGCCCAGCCAATGGCCGGCGCGGTGCATGTAAAACGCCTTATAGGCTTCGCTGGCGATCAACTCGTCGACGTCGCCCTGCAACAGGCCCAACTTCACCAGCCCGGCGGTAATCACCCGGACCGTGGCTTCGTGCGCCTGATTCCAATGCTTGTTCGGGGCAATCTCCGCAAACGCTGCTTCTTGCGACGCCAGCACCAACTCGTAGATCGCTTTCTGCTCCGCTGAATACTTGCCGTTGACCGGCCAGGTGCGGGTGATGTCGCTGGCGTAGCAATCGATCTCGCAACCGGCATCGATCAGCACCAGGTCGCCATCCTTGAGCACCGCGTCATTTTGCTGGTAATGCAGGATGCAGCTGTTGCGCCCCGAGGCGACGATCGAACCATACGCCGGCATCTTCGCCCCGCCCTTGCGGAACTCGTAATCGAGCTCGGCTTCCAGGCTGAATTCATGCAACCCGGCACGGCTGGCCTGCATCGCGCGGATATGCGCCTGGGCGGAAATCCGTGCGGCTTCGCGCATCACCTTCACTTCTGCCGCCGATTTATACAGGCGCATGTCGTGAAGCAGATGATCCAGGGCAACGAATTCGTTCGGCGGCTGGGCGCCGAGGTGCGCTTTAGAGCGGATCACATTGATCCAGTCCATCAGGTGCCGGTCAAATTCCGGATTGCTGCCCATGGCCGAATACACCCGGTCGCGCCCTTCGATCAGGCCCGGCAGGATGTCGTCGATGTCGGTGATGGGGAACGCGTCGTCGGCGCCAAAGTCGCGGATCGCGCCTTCCTGGCCGGCGCGCAGACCGTCCCACAATTCCCGTTCGGCGTTGCGTTCGCGGCAAAACAGCAGGTATTCGCCGTGCTCACGGCCGGGCATCAGAACGATGACGGCTTGAGGCTCGGGGAAACCGCTGAGGTACTGGAAGTCGCTGTCCTGGCGGTAGACGTGCTCGACGTCGCGGTTGCGGATGGCCACCGCGGCGGCGGGCAGGATCGCGATGCTGTTGGGTTCCATCTGCGCCATCAAGGCCTTGCGGCGACGACTGTATTCCGATTTCGGGATATGAATCATGGGCAGATGGCGTTCCCTGGCAGGCGATTAATGCAACGACGGTTTGGCAGCAGCCGGCTCGGCAGGTTTCTTGGTTTCGGTGAACAGCAGCAGCGGCGCGACGCGCAGGTACTCCATGACTTCCATGTAGTCGCTTTCGCCGTCGTCGGATTCTTCCAGAGCGTCTTGCACCTGGGCGATGGCGGCCAGATCCTGCAGGACCTCGGTCGCTTCAGTGCTCAGGGCGTTGTCGCGGTAGGTCAGACCGAAACCGGCGAGGAAGCCCTGGCACCATTGGCCCAGTGCGGCAGCGCGATCGGCCAGCGGTGCGTCGTCGGTTGGCAGCAGCAGGACGACGGTCATGTCGTCGCCGGTCAACTCACCCTTGACCATCTCTTGCAGGCCGATCAGGGCGTTGCGAACGTTGTCTTGTGGCTCGCCTTCGAGCAGCTCGCCGGCATCGGACAGCCAGCTGTCGGCTTCGAAGCCGGCACCGGCGCAACTGCGGCCGAGCAACAGGCCATGCAGTTCGGCAGGCGAGACGTTATGACCGCTGGAAGTCAGCAGGGTGGCGAAGGCTTGGTACGGGGAATTCTGAATGGGCATGGGCAGCTAGGCGCCAGACGGCGCTATGTCTAGAATGAAGGCCTTGTATCCTACATCGACAGACTCGCCAAGACTATTAAAGGCTGTCCGCCAGCTATCACCCATCAGACTCAATCTCAGTGGACACAATGGAAGACACCGATCTGCAAGCGCTGATGGCGAGACTCGAGCTGCTAATTAGCCGAGTCGAGCAACTAAAGAGCCAAAATGGACTCCTATTAGCTCAGGAAAAGACCTGGCGCGAGGAACGCGCTCACCTCATTGAAAAAAACGAAATCGCCCGGCGTAAGGTCGAGTCGATGATTTCGCGCCTCAAGGCCCTGGAGCAAGACTCATGAGTTCAAGCAATAGCGTAACCGTGCAGATCCTCGACAAAGAATATTCGATCATTTGCCCCCAGGAAGAGCGCAGCAACCTGGTGAGTGCCGCCCGTTACCTGGACGGCAAGATGCGCGAAATCCGCAGCAGCGGCAAAGTCATCGGTGCCGATCGCATCGCCGTGATGGCCGCGCTGAACATCACCCACGACCTGTTGCACAAGGAAGAACGCCCGGACGTACAGGCCAGCGGTTCGACCCGTGAGCAGGTTCGCGACTTGCTCGATCGTGTCGATCTGGTGCTCGCGACCGATCCGGACGTCACCAAGGGCTGAAACACGAAACCGCTTGGGGTATACTCGCGTCACTCCCTGGGGTGCTTGCCAGTTGACCACGTCCCTGAGCCGATTCGCACTACCCTGGAGGCTGCACGTTGGGCTGGTGTGCATGTCCGCTAGACGGAAAGCCTTAAAGCCTACTGCATCTTCCACCTTGAACTTTCGGGTTCAAGGGCTAAGTCAGCAGCGGTTCATCCGGGGAGCCTGATTCCAGTCCGATGCCGGTTTAAATACCGGCATCGGCTTTTTTACGGGTACGCTTTGTGTATTCGTCCTGCCGAAGCTGAATCCATGACCGAACCTGCGCTGCTGCCCCGCCCGCAACTTCGACGCATGCTGCGCAAGGCCCGCCGCGCACTGACACCCAGTCAGCAACGCCAGGCCGCTCGCGGGTTATACAAGCAATTGGCCCAGCACCCGCTGTTTCGCCGCGCCAGACATATCTCTCTTTATCTGCCCACCGACGGTGAAATCGACCCGCGTCTGCTGTTGCGTGCCGCGCAACGACGGGGCAAGGCGACTTATCTGCCGGTTTTAAGCGCCTGGCCGCGAACCAAAATGGTGTTCCAGCACATTCGCCCCGGCGAAAAACTCAAACCCAACCGCTTCCGCATTCTCGAACCACGGGCCAACCTTGCCCGGCAACGCAAAGTATGGGCGCTGGACCTGGTGTTGTTGCCATTGGTAGGTTTTGATGACGTCGGCGGACGCCTGGGAATGGGCGGTGGTTTCTACGACCGGAGCCTGGCGTATCTGGCGCGGCGCAAAACCTGGCGCAGGCCGACGTTATTGGGGCTGGCCCATGAATGTCAGAAGGTCGAACGATTGGCTCAAGCGAGCTGGGATGTGCCGTTGCAAGGAACGGTGACCGACAAGGCGTGGTATTTCGCAGGCTAGACGCCACCGGGATCAGCGGCGTCCGGAAGAGGTTCAGCGCTTGAAGGCTGACGGCTGTTGTTGCTGCGCGATCTCGATCGGCGCGTCGGTCTTGTTACTCCACAAGCTTTGGGCATAGCCAGTGGTCACGACGCCGAGGCCGAACAAAATAACCAAAATCCATAGTAAATCCGGTTTGCGTTTCATCGATTGCCCCCCAAAGGCACATCAACACGATGACAGCAGCGGTTTCCGTTGTAGGCCGTGCAGCAGCGTCAAGCTTAGAAGGCCGGCATTTTGCGACAACGTGAACCGACACGCAAACACTGGCGTCAACCGACTGTCGGTTTGTCATAAAATTGCCCGACAACTTGCCCACCCACCTCGCAAGGAGCAAAAACCATGGCTTATTGGCTGATGAAATCCGAGCCCGACGAGCTCTCGATCAAAGACCTCGAGAAGCTTGGAAAAGCGCGCTGGGACGGGGTTCGCAACCAGGCGCGTAATTTCCTGCGGGCGATGGCGGTAGGCGATGAGTTCTTCTTTTATCACTCCAGCTGCCCGGAGCCGGGGATTGCCGGGATCGGCAAGATTGTCGAAGCGGCCTATCCAGACCCGACGGCACTAGAGCCTGAGAGTCATTACTACGACCAGAAGGCCAGTCCCGAGAAAAATGCCTGGACCGCGATTGATGTCGCGCATGTCGAGACGTTTGCCAAGGTGCTGAAGCTGGATTATTTGAAGCAGCAGACGGCGCTGGCGGAAATGCCATTGGTGCAGAAAGGGTCGCGGTTGTCGGTGATGCCGGTGACCGCCGAGCAGTGGGCGGCGGTGATTGCGTTAAGGCCTTGAGCCTTGCATCGACTGGGTAAATGCCTTCGCGAGCAAGCCCGCTCCCACAGGGATTGCGCAGATTCCCTGTGGGAGCGGGCTTGCTCGCGAAGAGGCCCGCCCGGACAACGAATGCCTTACTGAATGATCAGGTTGTTAAACAACAAATCCTCAACCACCGGCTTGCCGGTTTCGTCATTCATCACTTGCTGGGTCTGCTTCAACGCTTCCTGACGCAGCTTTTCCTTGCCCTCGACGCTGTTCATCGCCTCGGTGGTCTGCTGGGTGAACAACGCCACCAGTTGATTGCGAATCAACGGTTCATTGGCCTTCACCAGTTTGGTCGCTTCCTCGCCGGTGACCCGCAACGCCACGTCAGCCTTGAAGACTTTCAACTTCGGCGTGCCATCCAACCCGTAGTTGCCCACGAACGGCGGGCTCAGGGTCAGGTAGCTGACTTTCGGGGCTTCGCCTTCTTTGGCGGCTTCTTCGGCCATCGCTGCCATGGGCAGAGACAGGGCCAGCATCAACATGATCCACGCTTTCACAATTCGCTCCTTATCCGGTTTGCGGCCTAGCATATCGACCCGCCGCGCAAGCACAAGCTTATGGCTGGTTATCAGGGCCGGGCATGCTCGTTGACCCAACGACTCACACACCTACACTTATCGGCCATCACTCCCAAAGGAATAGCCCTGATGAAAGCCGTGCTATGCAAAGCCTTCGGCCCCGCCGAATCGCTGGTGCTGGAAGACGTTGCCAGTCCTGTCGCGAAGAAGAACGAAATCCTGCTGGACGTGCACGCCGCCGGGGTCAATTTCCCGGACACGCTGATCATCGAGGGCAAATACCAGTTCAAGCCGCCCTTTCCGTTTTCCCCGGGCGGCGAAGCGGCGGGTGTGGTCAGCGCGGTGGGCGAAAAGGTCAGCCACCTCAAGGTCGGTGACCGGGTCATGGCCCTGACCGGTTGGGGCAGCTTCGCCGAGCAAGTCGCGGTGCCAGGCTACAACGTGCTGCCGATCCCGCCATCGATGGACTTCAACACCGCCGCCGCTTTCAGCATGACCTACGGCACCTCGATGCATGCCCTCAAGCAACGGGCCAACCTGCAACCGGGCGAAACCCTGCTGGTGCTCGGCGCATCCGGCGGTGTTGGCCTGGCCGCCGTGGAAATCGGCAAAGCCATGGGCGCCCGGGTGATCGCCGCTGCCAGCAGCGCTGAAAAACTCGCCGTGGCCAAGGCCGCCGGCGCTGATGAACTGATCAACTACAGCGAAACCAGCCTCAAGGACGAAATCAAACGCCTGACCGACGGCCAGGGCGCCGACGTGATCTACGACCCGGTCGGCGGCGACCTGTTCGACCAGGCCGTCCGCGCCATCGCCTGGAACGGTCGCCTACTGGTGGTGGGCTTCGCCAGCGGACGCATCCCGGAATTCCCGGTGAACCTCGCGTTGCTCAAAGGCGCAGCGGTGGTCGGCGTGTTCTGGGGCTCGTTCGCCCAGCGCCAACCCCAGGACAACGCGGCGAACTTCCAGCAATTGTTTGGCTGGTTTGCCGAAGGCAAGCTGAAGCCGCTGGTGTCGCAGGTGTATCCGCTGAGTAATGCGGCCCAGGCGATCAATGATCTTGGCCAGCGCAAGGCTGTGGGCAAGGTTGTGGTTCAGGTTCGCTGAGCCTGACGAAACGATCCGGCCCGTAGACGCTATTGGCCGGATCGCTTCTTCTTTATATGAAGGATACTTCCGCAAACACCGTGCTATTTCGAGCCGCGAGCCGCACGAAGCCCTATCGGTAACCTTTCCCACACCGCCCTTCACTTATACCTGAGCGACATGTTCATAAAGGAACACACGATCTCCAACATTTCCGCTGTTTTGCCAATGCGAACCGGTGCTATTTTCGGTAACGAAACTGTAACATTCGCATCCGCAGTCAAAACAAGAAATTTGGAGCTCTTGAATGTTTGCTTTCTTTCGACCTGCCGCACATCAGGCTCCCCTGCCTGAAGAAAAAATAGACAGCACCTACCGACGCCTTCGCTGGCAGATCTTCGCCGGGATTTTCATTGGCTACGCGGGTTACTACCTGCTGCGCAAGAACTTCACCCTGGCGTTCCCCGACCTGATTGCCCAAGGCTATACAAAGGGTCAACTGGGTGTGGCGATGTCGGCAATTGCGATTGCCTACGGTCTGTCCAAGTTCCTGATGGGCATCGTGTCCGACCGTTCCAACCCGCGTTACTTCCTGCCCTTTGGCCTCGTGGTGTCTGCCGGGGTGATGTTCGTTTTCGGTTTCGCACCGTGGGCGACGTCCAGCGTAACCATGATGTTCATCCTGTTGTTCATCAACGGCTGGGCGCAAGGCATGGGCTGGCCACCGAGCGGGCGGACCATGGTGCACTGGTGGTCGCAGAAAGAACGCGGTGGCGTGGTGTCGGTCTGGAACACCGCGCATAACGTTGGCGGCGGCTTGATCGGCCCGTTGGCGATTCTCGGCATGGGCTGGTTCAACGACTGGCACAGCAAGTTCTATGTACCGGCCGCCGTTGCGCTGCTGGTCGCCGTGTTTGCCTTCATTGTGATGCGCGACACCCCGCAATCGACTGGCCTGCCGCCGATCGAGAAGTACAAGAACGATTACCCGGAAGGCTACGACGCCAGCCACGAAGAAGAATTCAGCGCCAAGGACATCTTCGTCAAATACGTGCTGCGCAACAAAATGCTCTGGTTCATCGCCCTGGCCAACGTCTTCGTCTACTTGCTGCGCTACGGCATCCTGGACTGGGCACCGACCTACCTCAAGGAGGTCAAGCACTTCGACTTCGACAAGACCTCGTGGGCTTACTTCCTGTACGAGTGGGCAGGCATTCCCGGCACGCTGCTGTGCGGCTGGATGTCGGACAAGGTCTTCCGTGGCAACCGTGGCCTGACCGGCATGGTGTTCATGGCGTTGGTGACCGTTGCAACGATCGTGTATTGGCTGAATCCGCCAGGTAACCCGATGATCGACATGATCTCGCTGTTCGCGATCGGCTTCCTGATCTACGGCCCGGTGATGCTGGTGGGCTTGCAAGCGCTGGAACTGGTACCGAAGAAGGCCGCCGGCACCGCCGCTGGTTTTACCGGTCTGTTTGGTTACTTGGGTGGTTCAGTCGCGGCCAGTGCACTGATGGGCTACACCGTGGACTATTTCGGCTGGGATGGCGGCTTCATCCTGCTGGTGGCCGCTTGCTTGCTGGCGATGGCATTCCTTGCACCCACTCTGGGGCACAAGCAAGTCGTCAGTCAGACCCGCGAAGAAGCAATCGCCTGATCGGCTTTTGATTTACAGCGCTTGAGCCGCGCCTCCAGATTCCGGTCTGGCATGGCGTGGCTACGCAGGGCGTTGGCGGTCTGCTCGACATAATCGCGAGTCGTGCCGTAACGCCCGCAAGCGCTTTCGAATACCTGGCTCAGCACGTGATCCGGCAAGTTGCCGGCATAGCTGGGCAGGTGCCGCTCCAAAACGAATCCCAACGCCTGAACCTGGCTTCCGTCTTCGAGACGGCAGTTGAGCCAGTGTGGGCGATAGGACGGGAATGGCATTTCGCGCTGCCACAAGGCATAGAGCGATGCTTCGAGTTGTTCTTCGGGCAAACGATAGGCGAAGCCGCTGCAGGAACCACCGCGATCCAGGCCAAACACCAGGCCCGGTACTTCCGGCGTGCCGCGATGTTCGTGGGACCACAGGTACAAACCGCGATGGTAACCGTGCACTCGGCCGCGCACTCGCTCCACCGCCGGGCATTCCGGGCGCCAGATCAGCGAACCGTAAGCAAACAACCAGACCGGCCCACCCTTGTGGCGCGCCATGGTCGATTGCATCGAGCTAAGCAATTGTTCGTGCGTAAGCTGCGGCCCCAGATCGAGCCGCGGAGGGTAAGCCAGGTTCAGAAAAGCAGATTCAATGGCGCTCATGGCGAATAGCGTTCAGCTCCCCGCGGATAAAGAATTACTTAATAGAACGCACCGCTGTAACAATAAGGCACATAAGTTTTAAGGCAATTTAAGTGCCATGGCACAGTTCTTAAATAATTGCCTATATGGCATATAACCTACCGGCATTTATATAAATCTATAAATACCGATCGGCTATATAGGGAGTTATAACGATTAAGACCGTGGATCAAGATCGCGGCGCGTAAGCAAATACGTCAGCGCGCATCTGATGCGCATCCATCCCCGCCTCAACCAACGCATCCAGCGTGCCGTAGACCATGGCCGGCGAGCCGCTGGCGTAGACATGCAGCGATTTCAAATCAGCAAAATCCTCGCACACCGCCTCATGCAGCATCCCGCAGCGCCCTTCCCAACCGCATTGATCGCTGACGACTTTATGCAGGAACAGATTGGGCAGCTTCAGCCATTCGTCCCAATGTTCGATTTCATAAAAGTCTTCGGGACGGCGCACGCCCCAATACAGATGCACCGGATGCTTGAAACCGGTGGCGCGACAATGTTCGATCAGGCTGTGAATCTGGCCCATGCCGGTGCCGGCGGCGATCAGCACCAACGGCCCGTCCGGCAGCTCGGCCAAATGCGTATCGCCAAAGGGCATTTCGATGCGCACCATGGCGTTGCGTTGCAACTGGTCGATCAGGCTCAGCGCACTGCTTTCGCGCGCCAATACGTGGATTTCCAGGTCGCGCCCGGCATGGGGTGCCGAGGCCAGGGAGAACGCGGACTTCTCACCGTTCTCGCGCTCGATCATCAAATACTGACCGGCGTGATAGCGCGGTGGCTTGCCGGCCGGTGCCCGCAGGTGAACCCGAAAGGTGTCCCCGCCAACGTCCCTGCATTCAATGACCTGACACGACAAGCTGCGCACCGGCAGTTCTCCCAGCGCGAGCACGCCATCCCACAGCACAATGCAGTCTTCCAGCGGCTCCGCTATGCAAGTGTAGAACTCGCCGTGGTCACGCACATTGCCGGCCTGTTCGACCCGGCCTTCCACCAGCAACGCCGCGCAGACATGGCAATTGCCGTTGCGGCAGCTTTGCGGGCATTCATAGCCCAGCCGCCGCGCGCCATCGAGAATCCGCTCGCCGGGCAATATCTCAAGCACCGCTCCGGAGGGCTGCAAGGTTACACGCATCAATCTATTCCTAACTGATTCCAGATGGCATCGATCCGTTTGGTCACGGCTTCATCCTTGACGATCACCCGGCCCCACTCGCGAGTGGTTTCGCCGGGCCATTTATGCGTGGCATCGAGCCCCATCTTCGACCCCAGGCCAGACACCGGCGAGGCGAAGTCGAGGTAGTCGATCGGCGTGTTATCGATCATCACCGTATCGCGCTTGGGGTCCATGCGCGTGGTGATGGCCCAGACCACGTCGTTCCAGTCTCGCGCGTTGATATCGTCGTCAGTGACGATAACGAACTTGGTGTACATGAACTGTCGCAAAAACGACCAGACACCGAGCATTACCCGCTTGGCATGGCCGGGATACGACTTCTTCATGGTCACGATGGCCATGCGGTACGAGCAACCTTCAGGCGGCAGGTAGAAGTCGGTGATCTCCGGGAACTGCTTCTGCAGGATCGGCACGAACACTTCGTTCAGCGCCACGCCGAGAATCGCCGGCTCATCCGGCGGACGGCCGGTGTAGGTGCTGTGATAGATCGGTTTGATCCGGTGAGTAATGCGTTCGACGGTAAACACCGGGAAGCTGTCGACTTCGTTGTAATAACCGGTGTGGTCGCCGTACGGACCTTCGTCGGCCATTTCGCCCGGATGAATCACGCCTTCGAGGATGATTTCGGCGGTGGCCGGCACTTGCAGGTCATTGCCACGGCACTTCACCAGTTCGGTGCGGTTGCCGCGCAACAGACCGGCGAAGGCGTATTCGGAGAGGCTGTCCGGCACCGGCGTCACGGCACCGAGGATGGTCGCCGGGTCAGCGCCCAACGCCACGGACACCGGGAATGGCTGGCCAGGATGCTTCTCGCACCACTCGCGGTAATCCAGCGCGCCGCCACGGTGGCTCAGCCAGCGCATGATGACCTTGTTGCGGCCAATCACTTGCTGACGGTAGATGCCGAGGTTCTGGCGATCCTTGTTCGGGCCTTTGGTGACGGTCAGGCCCCAGGTGATCAGCGGGCCGACGTCGCCGGGCCAGCAGGTCTGCACCGGCAGCATCGCCAGGTCGACGTCGTCGCCTTCGATGACCACTTCCTGGCACACCGCGTCTTTGACGACTTTCGGCGCCATGGCGATGATCTTGCGGAAGATTGGCAGCTTGGACCACGCATCCTTCAAGCCCTTCGGCGGCTCGGGCTCCTTGAGGAACGCCAGCAACTTGCCGATTTCCCGCAGCTCGCTGACCGCCTCGGCACCCATGCCCATGGCCACCCGCTCGGGAGTGCCGAACAGGTTGCCGAGGACCGGAATGTCGTAGCCGGTCGGGTTCTCGAACAGCAACGCCGGGCCCTTGGCCCGCAGCGTGCGATCACAGACTTCGGTCATCTCCAGCACTGGAGAGACAGGGACATGGATGCGTTTCAACTCTCCGCGCTGCTCAAGCTGCTGCACGAAATCCCGAAGATCCTTGAATTTCATTGATGATGGCACCCGTAAAATAGGCGTACATCCTACCTGCTCTGCCGGCCGCTGGCAGCTTATCGCTGCTTACTTGGCCGCATTCACGTTGCCATTGCCGACTGTGGCTTGGGCCTGCAAGCGCATGAACAGTGGCTCAAGCACCGGCGCCACGAAGCGCGCGCCGATCTCCGACAGGTGATTGTCGTCGGTATACAGCGAGTGACCGTTGAGTTCGACCCGGCACAGACCCGCGTCATCACACAGCAACGGCGCCGGATCCACCACCGATACCCCTGAATTGTTGGCTGCCAGTTGCGCGAACAATTGGCTGATGAAGGCTTGGCGCTTGAAGTGCTCCGTCACTGCCAGGCCGACGTCATCCGTCGGCCGATGCAACATGGCCAGGCGCGTCAGGCGATACGGCGGGCTGAACTGCTGCAGCGGTGCTTCCTTGACCAGCCAGACGCGATGCCCGCCATTGCGCAGTTGCCGGATGGTCGCCTGCAAGCCTTCAGCCAAACGCTGCTCGGCGGCGGGACGCTCATATCGGCCATGGGAATCGCGCAGCGCATGGCCCAGATCGCCTTTCACATCACCATACAAATACAGGCTCCAGCGCGCGACCAGCACCACATCCCCCACCGCTTGCGGCTTCAATGCCTGCTCGATCCGACGGTTGAACCGGGCGCATTGCTGATCGTGCTCAAGCCCTTCAACCGGAATGCAGCCCGGGGAACTGGCGAGGATCACGCTGACACCATGCTTCTGCGCGCCATCGTCGAAGACCGGGATCAGCGCCGTGGCATGGCTGTCGCCCCAGACCAGTGCTTTTGGCGCAGTGGGCGCTGACGTTCCGTAGTGACAGAACAGCTTGTCGTCAGGGGTTTTGTCGTCGGCCAGGCAGCGCATCAATTCCGGCCGCCACTCCTTGCCTTTGGCGTACTGCAACGCCTGATCAGACAGGCGCGAGGGCAAGCCATCGGTCCAGCGCAATGCCTGGCCGGCCAGGCCGAGCACCAGTACACCGCAACCGGCCGCAATCAGAATCTGCCGACGTCCCGCCAACAACCGACGCTCGCGGAACGGGGTCTCGACGAAGCGCCACGACAGATAACCGAGCACCAGCGTGAGCAAAATCAGTCCCGCGACCTCCACCGGCCCCGACTCGGCGACGCTGGCATAGCTGGCGAACACAAACACTGGCCAATGCCACAGGTACCAGGAATAGGAAATCAACCCGAGGCCCACCAACACACGACTGGCCAGCAACCCACCGACCAGCGTCTGCCGATGTCCGTTGGCCCAGATCAGCGCGATCACACCGAGGGTCGGCAACAGCGCCGCGGCACCGGGGAATGGCGTGCTTCTGTCGTAGGCAAACACCGCCAGCAAAATCAGCCCGAAGCCGAACAGGCTGACGGCTTGCGCCCCGGCCGTGGTCAGGCGCCAGTGGCTTCTGGGCGCCACCGCCAGCATCGCGCCGGCCAACAGCTCCCAGGCGCGCATCGGCAACAGGAAAAAGGCTTTTTCAGGATGGTGCGCCACGGCCCAGACACTGAGCCCAAACGACACCAGCAACACGCCGAACAATGCCAGCCGCCAGTGCTTGAGGCGACTCGACAGCACCGTCAGCAACAGCGGGAAGACAATGTAGAACTGCTCTTCAACCGCCAGCGACCACGTGTGCAACAACGGCTTCAGATCGGAAGCCACATCAAAATAGCCATCCTGGCGCATGAACAGGATGTTGGACACGAACATCACCTGATAGCGCACCGAGCGCCCCAGCTCTTCGTAGTCCTTGGGCGCCAGCAGGAACCAGCCCACCGCCAATACCGCGAGAATCATCACAAACAGCGCCGGCAGGATCCGCCGGGCACGCCGGGCCCAGAAATCGACAAAGCTGAAACGCCCGGCCTGACGCTGGTTCCAGATGATCGAAGTGATCAGGTAACCGGAAATCACGAAGAAGACGTCAACACCAACAAAACCGCCGGTAAAGCCAGGAACGCCAAAATGGAACAACACTACCGCGATCACGGCGATTGCCCGCAAGCCGTCGATATCCCTTCGATAAGCAAGTGTGCTCATAAACAGAAAATGCCAGTCAGATTAAAGTTCTGGGCTCGTCGGCCCATTTCGTTTGTGTACAGACCAACCCTAGTCGCAAACCTCCCCTTTTTTTTGCAAAAAAAAATGGCGCCCCGAAGGACGCCATTTTTAGCGGTTGAAAACCGTCTTACTTACGCTTCATCGACAAGAAGAACTCGTCGTTGGTCTTGGTCGTTTTCAGCTTGTCGACCAGGAACTCGATGGCAGCGATTTCGTCCATCGGGTGCAGCAGCTTGCGCAGGATCCACATGCGCTGCAACTCGTCGTCGGCCGTCAGCAACTCTTCGCGGCGGGTGCCGGAACGGTTGATGTTGATGGCCGGGAAAACGCGTTTTTCAGCGATGCGGCGATCCAGAGGCAGTTCCATGTTGCCCGTGCCTTTGAATTCCTCGTAGATCACTTCGTCCATCTTCGAGCCGGTTTCAACCAGCGCGGTGGCGATAATGGTCAGCGAGCCGCCTTCTTCGATGTTCCGCGCGGCGCCGAAGAAACGTTTCGGTTTCTCCAGGGCGTGGGCATCGACACCACCGGTCAGTACCTTGCCGGAGCTCGGGATCACGGTGTTGTAGGCGCGAGCCAGACGGGTGATGGAGTCGAGCAGGATCACCACGTCTTTCTTGTGTTC
>NZ_JBIWEL010000031.1:80236-80799 GCF_044762525.1 Pseudomonas sp. NPDC096950
TGTTCGACCAGGCGCTTGGCCTTCTCGATCACCATTTCGGCAACCTGCACGTGGCGGGTTGGCGGCTCATCGAACGTCGAGGCAACCACTTCGCCACGCACGGTGCGCTGCATTTCGGTTACTTCTTCCGGACGTTCATCGATCAGCAATACGATCAGGTGAACTTCAGGATTGTTACGTGCGATGTTCGCTGCGATGTTTTGCAGCATGATCGTTTTACCGGCTTTCGGCGGTGCAACGATCAGACCGCGCTGGCCTTTGCCGATCGGGGCGCACAGGTCGATGACACGACCGGTCAAGTCTTCGGTGGAACCGTTGCCGGCTTCCATCTTCATGCGCACGGTCGGGAACAGCGGGGTCAGGTTCTCGAAGAGAATCTTGTTTTTCGCGTTCTCGGGACGATCGTAGTTGATCGTATCAACCTTGAGCAGCGCGAAATAACGCTCGCCTTCCTTTGGAGGGCGGATCTTGCCAACGATGGTGTCACCGGTGCGCAAGTTGAAGCGGCGGATCTGGCTCGGCGAGACGTAGATATCGTCTGGGCCGGCGAGATAGGAAGCGTC
>NZ_JBIWEL010000032.1:0-78483 GCF_044762525.1 Pseudomonas sp. NPDC096950
TGCCGCTTAGACGGATTTTGAACCATCTCGCTGATGAGCTTTTGATTTGTTCTTGGCAATAGTGGCTAGGCAATGTCGTCACGCAGGACATGATAGACCAGTTACGCCCGGGAATGACCCGTCGGCAAGTACGGTTTATCATGGGTAACCCTCTGCTGACCGACACGTTCCATGCCGATCGCTGGGATTACCTGTATAGCCTGCAACCGGGTGGTGGTGAACGCCAACAGGAACGCATAAGCGTTATCTTCAACCCTAATGACCAGCTTGTCAGCCTGTCGGGCGATTTTATGCCTGGCGTGAGCCGCGACGAAGCCATTCTCGGCAAGGAACCCGGCACTACCGTGACCGCTCCTGCAGAAAACACCGAGAAGCCAAAACCGGAAAAACCGGTGAAACCAGGTTCGCTGCTGGACCAGATCCAGAAGGACGTCGACGGTGTAGAAACCGTTCCAGTCCCGAGTCCGGAACCACTGGACACCACGCCGCAATAATTTGCGACGCAATAAAAAACCCGGCATGTCCGGGTTTTTTATTGCCTGGCGCTTGATCAGCTCACTGATTGCGCGCTTTTGCCTCGGCAGCCTTGGCGGCACGCAAGCGACGAACCTCTTTGGGATCGGCGAGCAACGGTCGGTAAATCTCGATGCGATCACCCGCCTGAACCACGCGCGTGTCGGGGTCAGTGATCACTTTGCCGAAAATCCCGACCGGACAATGGGTCAGATCCAGCTCAGGAAACTCGACACCTACACCAGATTCGAGCAAAGCGGCCCGAACCGTAGCCCCCGTCGGCACTGCCACGGTCAACAGCACCTGACGATCAACGGCGGCATATACCACCTCAACTTCGATCACCGGCTCAACCATGCATTTGCTTGGCGCGCTGACAGAACGCGTCCACCAAGGTATTTGCCGCCTGATTGAACAATGGCCCCAACGTGGCGCGCACGATCGGCCCAGCGTAGTCGAACGACAGGTCCAGGCTGATCTTGCAGGCCTTCTCGCCCAACGGCTTGAACACCCAGACCCCATGCAACTGGTTGAACGGACCTTCTTCGAGGTTCATTTCGATCGAATGCCCGGGCACCAGCGTGTTGCGCGTCACGAAATGCTGGCTCAGGCCACCCTTGGCCACGCCGACACTGGCACGCATGTGCTCAGGGGAGCTTTCCAGGACTTCGGCTGCTGAGCACCACGGCAGGAACTCCGGATAACGCGCCACGTCGTTGACCAGGTCATAGAGAGCTTGCGCCGGATACGGCAACAGGGCGGAGCGTTGAATATGTGTCGTCATGTCAGCGTCACTTCCACAGCTGGGCGGCAAACACTACGAGAATGCCGATGGGCGCCACATAGCGCATCAAAAACAGAGTCAGGTTGAACAACATCGGGCTGCGGATCGACAACTCATCGCGAACCGCTTCACGCCCCATGATCCAGCCTGCAAATACCACGAAACACAAACCACCAAGTGGCAGCATGATCCGCGAGGTGAAAAAGTCGATCACACCAAAGAAGTCCAGGCCGCCGGCCGCGCCCCATTGGTAGAGATGGAACATTCCACCTTCGTTCACGAAAAATTTGGCTTCCTTCCAGATATTGAAGGAAAACACCGTACCCAGGCCCACGAACCAGCAGATAAATGCCAACCAGAACGTCACCCACGCGCGGCTGATCTTGGTGCGTTCAACCAGGTAAGCCACCATCGGTTCGAGCAGGGAAATGGCCGAACTCCAGGCGGCAACCGCCACCAGTATGAAGAACACTACGCCCATCAACTGACCGAAGGCTACGTTACCAAAGGCAAATGGCAGGCTGACGAACATCAGGCCAGGACCTTCGCTCGGGTTCAGGCCCGCGGCGAACACAATCGGAAACAATGCCAGGCCAGCCACCAACGACACGAAGGTATCGAGCAGCGCCACGCCGACCACAGTGCCGGAAATCGACGAGTTCTTCGGCATATAGGCACCGTAGATCATGATCGAACCGACGCCAACGCTCAGGGAAAAGAACGCATGCCCCATGGCGGGCAACAAGCCGTCGAGGACTTTTTCCGGGTGGAAGTCGAACATGAAATGCACGCCCTCCATGAAATGGCCGGTGGTCATGCTGTAACCCAGCAGCACCAGAATCATTACGAAGAGCAGCGGCATCATGATTCGCAAGCTGCGCTCAAGCCCGGCGACCACGCCTTTGGCGATCACCACGGCGGACAGCAGCATAAAAATCGTGTGCCAAAGTGTCAGACGCCAGGGATCGGCGATCACATTGCCGAAATAAGCGCCGACCTTATCCGCCGTCACACCCTGAAAGTCGCCACGACCCATGTCGATGATGTAATCCAGCGACCAGCCGCCAACCACACTATAGAAAGACAGGATCAGCAACGCCGTGATCATCCCGGCGAATGCGCCCCAGGACCACTTCCCGGAATGACCTGCCTCCAGCGCCAACACCTTCAAAGCGTTGGCCGGGCTTTGACGGGCGCGGCGGCCGATCAGGGTTTCCGCGAGCATGACCGGCACGCCGATCAGCGCAATGCAGACCAAAAACATCAACACGAAGGCGCCGCCGCCATAGACGCCGACCATGTACGGGAATTTCCAGATACTACCTAGCCCCACGGCCGAACCGGTCGCGGCGAGGATAAAAACCCAGCGGCTAGCCCAACTGCCGTGGACAGAAACCTTGTCTGTCGACATCGTTATCACGCCCAAGCGTTCAAAAAAGAGGCCGCATTGTCCGGGATTCAATCAACCTGCTCAAGCACGTAGCGATACCGTAGCCGACTCGCGCGCAACTCCCTATAATGCCGCCCCTATGGCTAAACAGAAGAAACACCCAACAGGGACCATCGCGCAAAATAAAAAGGCGCGACACGATTACTTCATCGAACATAAGTTCGAGGCTGGTCTGGTCCTGGCCGGCTGGGAAGTAAAAAGTCTGCGGGCAAGCAAGCTACAGCTTGTTGACAGTTACGTACTGCTCAAGGATGGCGAAGCCTGGCTGCTCGGCAGTCACATTACGCCGCTGATGACCGCCAGTACTCACGTCATTGCAGACCCGACCCGCACCCGTAAATTGCTGCTCAACCGCCGCGAGCTGGAAAAACTCGCCGCCGCCGTGCAGCAAAAAGGCTATGCCTGCGTGTGCCTGTCCTGGTACTGGAGCAAGCACATGGTCAAGTGCGAGATCGCTCTGGGCAAGGGTAAGAAGGAATACGACAAGCGTGATACCGAACGCGAACGCGACGCCGGTCGCGAGTTGCAGCGTGCGGTGCGGAACAAGGGCAAGGAAGATTAATTTTCCTGCCCGATGATCGTTCCCACGCTCTGCGTGGGAATGCAGCAATGGACGCTCTGCGTCCGCGTTGTGACGCGGAGCGTCACGGGATGCATTCCCACGCAGAGCGTGGGAACGATCATTACTGACTACATCCCCTTGCGTCGCTCCGCCCGAGCCATGCGCTGCACTTCCTGACGCACCTCCTCCAACACTTCCTGCACATACAAAATGTGTCGGCTGGAGACTTCCCGCGCCTGCTCCGCCCGCCCTTCGATAATCGCCAGGTACAACTCCCGGTGCTGACTGATCAGCATGTCGCGCGTCTCGGTGCGTTGCTTGTACATTCCGCCAATATTGGTCACCACGTTGCGCTTGAGCAAATCGAACAGCCCGCGGATGGTGTGCAGCAATACGGCGTTGTGACTGGCCTCGGCGATCGCCAAGTGAAACCTCGCATCCGCCGCGCCCTCTTCCACCCGACTCACTTCATCGTGGCGCGTGTAGCAATCCTGCAACTCTTCGAACGCCGCCGTCAGCCGTTCGCGATCTACATCGGTGGCGCGCAACGCGGCGTAATAGGCGCAGGAAGCTTCCAGGGTATGGCGAAACTCCAGCAGATCACGCTGGGCTTCGGGATTGCTTTCCAGCAGATGCAGCAGCGGATCGCTGAAGGTCGAGCCGAGGGAGTCCACCACATAATTGCCGCCGCCCTGGCGACTGACCAGCAAGCCTTTGGCCGCCAGTTTCTGAATCGCTTCGCGCAACGAAGGGCGTGACACACCGAACTGCTCGGCCAACGCGCGCTCGGCCGGCAAACGCTCCCCGGACTTCAGTGTGCCCTCGAGAATCATCCCCTCGAGCCGCTCGACAATATCGTCAGACAAACGGCGCTGACGAATCTGATCAAACCCCATAACTCAATTCTCCACGATCCCGGCAGCTCGCCGGGCTCTCTATTCTGGCCTATCGGCGCTGTGGCAGCACCTACCAGACGACGCTTGATCGAACAGATCAGATGCGTTGTGCACCGCTTATTCGACAAAAGTTTTAGGGCGGCAAATTGACACACCGCCTTCAAGGCTTTTACCCTAGCCAACAGCGATTGTAAATTGGTATTACCAATTAACCAAGAACGCTGACAGTGCCTGACCAACAACAATTAGGGGCCACCCCATATGCAAACCTGGCAACAGCTCTACAGCCCGCTCGGCAGTCTCGGCGTGTCCGCACTCGCGGCCGTCATCCCCATCGTATTTTTCTTCCTGGCCTTGGCCGTGTTCCGCCTCAAAGGCCACGTGGCCGGCAGCATCACCCTGGCCTTGTCGATTGCCGTAGCAATCTTCGCGTTCCAGATGCCGGTGGACATGGCGTTTGCCGCTGCCGGGTATGGCTTCGCGTATGGCCTGTGGCCGATTGCGTGGATCATCGTCGCGGCGGTGTTCCTCTACAAACTGACGGTCAAAAGTGGCCAGTTCGAAGTGATCCGCAGCTCGGTGCTGTCGATCACTGACGACCAGCGCCTGCAAGTGTTGCTGATCGGCTTCTGCTTCGGCGCGTTCCTGGAAGGTGCCGCCGGTTTCGGTGCGCCGGTAGCGATAACCGCCGCACTGCTTGTAGGACTTGGCTTCAACCCGCTGTACGCCGCCGGCCTGTGCCTGATCGCCAACACCGCGCCCGTCGCGTTCGGCGCCCTGGGGATTCCGATAATTGTTGCCGGGCAAGTCACTGGCATCGACGCGTTCAAGATCGGCGCCATGACCGGCCGGCAACTGCCGCTGCTGTCGCTGTTCGTGCCGTTCTGGCTGGTGTTCATGATGGACGGCATGCGCGGCGTTCGTGAAACCTGGCCGGCCGCTCTGGTCGCAGGCTTGAGCTTTGCCATCACCCAATACTTCACCTCGAACTTCATCGGCCCGGAGCTGCCAGACATCACATCTGCGCTGGTCAGCCTGGTTTCCCTGACGCTGTTCCTGAAAGTCTGGCAGCCTAAACGCGCCGCCGGCCAGCACATCGCTGGTGCCGTGTCGGCGTCCGTGGTGACCGCAAGCGTCGGCGGTTTCGGCCAGAAACGCACCACCGTGGCTTCGCCTTACAGCCTGCTGGAAATTTTCAAGGCCTGGTCGCCGTTCCTGATTCTCACCGTGCTGGTTACCATCTGGACCCTGAAACCGTTCAAGGCGATGTTTGCCGCGGGCGGTTCGATGTACAGCTGGGTGTTCAACTTCGCCATCCCGCACCTGGACCAAATGGTGATCAAGGTCGCGCCGATCGTAACGGTGCCGACCGCCATTCCGGCAGTGTTCAAACTTGATCCGATTTCCGCGACCGGCACGGCGATTTTCTTCTCCGCGCTGATTTCGATGCTGGTGCTGAAGATCAACTTCAAAATTGGTCTTACCACTTTGAAAGAGACCTTCTACGAACTGCGCTGGCCGATCCTGTCCATCGGCATGGTGCTGGCGTTTGCCTTCGTCACTAACTACTCGGGCATGTCGTCGACCATGGCCTTGGTGCTGGCGGCAACCGGCGCGGCATTCCCGTTCTTCTCGCCGTTTCTCGGCTGGCTGGGCGTGTTCCTGACCGGCTCCGATACCTCCTCGAACGCACTGTTCAGTTCGTTGCAAGCCACCACCGCGCACCAGATTGGTGTCAGCGATGTGTTGCTGGTGGCCGCGAACACCAGCGGCGGCGTGACCGGCAAGATGATCTCGCCACAATCGATTGCCGTGGCCTGCGCCGCGACCGGGCTGGTGGGCAAGGAATCGGATCTGTTCCGCTTCACCCTCAAGCACAGCCTGTTCTTCGCCACGATTGTCGGATTGATCACCTACGTCCAGGCCTACTGGCTGACCGGGATGCTGGTGCATTAAGACTACGAGCAACACGGAAAACACCGACGCCGGACCACGATTCCGGCGTCAGCTATTCACAACCCGGTCTGTAAGGCTGCTGAAAGCTTGTCGCTCTATATTCAGCAGCCTCAACGGACGGATAACCGGGACCACCCGGAGACACGCCTGATGAGCGAGCTTTTTTACAACGCCGTGCCGAACGCGACCCGCGTCGCCCCGCCACTGCCCAAGCCTCGGCAATACCCCAGCGAAAAACCGTCACAGGTCTACCTGTTCGGGACCTGTGTGGTGGATTTGTTCTACCCCGAAGCTGGGATGGACGCGATTCACCTGCTGGAACGCGAAGGCATCCGTGTCGACTATCCGCAAGGGCAAAGTTGCTGCGGGCAACCGGCCTACACCTCGGGTTACACCGAACAGGCCCGGACCGTGGCGCGCTCGCAGCTGGCGCTGTTCGCCGGGGATTATCCGGTGGTGGTGCCGTCGGGTTCTTGCGCGGGGATGTTGCGCGAACACTACGCCGACTTGTTCAAGGACGAGCCGGACACGCTGAAACAGGTTCAGGCCCTCGCAGCCCGGACTTACGAGTTGGCGGAGTTCTTGCTGTTTGTTTGCAAGGTGCAACTCAAGGACAGCGGCGAACCGGTCAAAGTGGCGCTGCACACCTCGTGTTCGGCGCGCCGCGAGATGAACACACACTTGCACGGCCGCGAGTTGTTGGCGCAGTTGGGCAACGTGGAACGGGTCGAGCACAGCCACGAAAGTGAATGCTGTGGCTTTGGTGGGACTTTCAGCGTCCGTATGCCAGACATTTCCGGCGCGATGGTGGCTGACAAGACCCGCTCATTGAAGGAATCCGGCGCGCACCAGGTGCTGAGTGCAGATTGCGGTTGCCTGATGAACATCAACGGCTCGCTGGAGAAACAGAAGGAAGCGCTGCGCGGCCAACACCTGGCCAGTTTCCTTTGGCAACGCACCGGGGGTGTTCGATGAACGCTTCCGCGATTATTCCTACGGTTGCCGTGGAAGAAGATTTCCGCAGCCGGGCTCACGAGGCTTTGGCTGACACGCAACTGCGAAACAACTTTCGCAGCGCGATGGATTCACTGATGACAAAACGGGCAGCGTCTTTCAGCGATGCCCACGAAAGAGAACATCTGCGAGCGCTGGGCAATGCTGTCCGCGCCCGCGCGTTATCCAAGTTGCCCGACCTGCTCGAGCAACTTGAACAGAACCTGACCCGCAACGGTGTGACAGTGCACTGGGCGGAAACGGTGGACGAGGCCAATGGCATCGTCCTCTCGATCATCCGCGCTCACGAGGGGCGGCAAGTGATCAAGGGCAAATCGATGGTCAGCGAAGAGATGGAGATGAATCATTTCCTCGCTGAACAGGGCATTGAATGCCTGGAATCGGACATGGGCGAGTACATCGTCCAGCTCGACCACGAGAAGCCTTCACACATTATTATGCCGGCGATCCACAAGAATGCCGGTCAGGTCGCGTCCTTGTTCCACGACAAACTTGGCGTGGAATACACCAAGGACGTTGACCAACTCATTCAGATCGGCCGCAAAGTCTTGCGACAGAAATTCTTCGAAGCGGACATCGGCGTCTCCGGCGTCAACTTCGCCGTGGCCGAAACCGGCACCTTGCTGCTGGTGGAAAACGAAGGCAACGGCCGCATGACCACCACGGTCCCGCCGGTTCACATCGCCGTAACCGGCATCGAAAAAGTCGTTGAAAACCTGCGGGACGTTGTACCGCTGGTGTCGCTGCTGACCCGCTCCGCGCTGGGCCAGCCGATCACCACTTACGTCAACATGATCTCCGGCCCGCGCAAGGAACATGAGCTCGACGGTCCTCAAGAAGTGCACCTGGTATTGCTCGACAACGGTCGCAGCCAGGCCTTTGCCGACAGCGAATTGCGCCAGACCTTGAACTGCATCCGCTGCGGCGCGTGTATGAATCATTGCCCGGTCTACACTCGAATCGGCGGTCATGCCTATGGGGAGGTTTACCCTGGGCCTATCGGAAAAATCATCACCCCGCACATGGTCGGCCTGGCAAAAGTCCCGGATCATCCGAGTGCGTCGTCGCTGTGCGGTGCCTGCGGTGAAGTCTGCCCGGTAAAAATCCCGATCCCGGCATTGCTGCGGCGCCTGCGGGAAGAGAACGTCAAAGCTCCGGACAGCCCACATAAAGTCATGCGCGGCCAAGGCAGCAAGTATTCGCGCAAGGAACGCTTTATCTGGAACGCTTGGGCGAAACTCAACAGCTCGCCGACGCTCTATCGATTGTTCGGTTTCTTCGCCACACGCCTGCGCGCCCTCGCGCCGAGCAACGTTGGCCCATGGACGCAAAACCACAGCGCGCCAAAACCCGCTGCCCGCTCGCTGCATGACATGGCCCGCGAGCATCTGGCCAAACAGGGAGACCGTTGATGAGCGCCAAGCAAAATATCCTCGCCAAATTACGGAACAGTCTGACCGGCACCACGCCGGTGCCTGACGAGTTTGACGTCGAACTGCTGACCAAGCCCTACACCTACACGCCTGAGCAACGTATCCCACAGCTGCGCAAACTGATGGAAGCGGTGCACACCGAAATTCATCTGACCTCGGGCGAAGATTGGCCCGAACTGTTGGCACAGCTTTTAAGGGATCGCCAGTTGCCAAGCCTGTTGATCGCACCAACGACGCCCCATGGACAACGTGTCACACAGCACTGGTCGAAAAATCCCGGCTTGCCGACGCTCAAATCCTACGACCGTCCGGTAGAAGAATGGAAAACCGAACTGTTTAACGACACGCCGGCCAGCCTCACCACGACACTCGGCGCCATCGCCGCGACAGGTAGTCTGATTCTCTGGCCGACGCGGGAAGAGCCGCGACTGATGAGCCTGGTGCCGCCGGTGCATTTCGCCCTGCTCAAGGCCAGTGAAATCCGCGACAACTTCTATCAAGTGCAGCAGGAATTCGAGTGGGCCCAAGGCATGCCGACCAACGCCTTGCTGGTGTCCGGCCCGTCGAAGACCGCTGACATCGAGCAAGTGCTGGCCTATGGCGCCCACGGTCCGAAAGACCTGGTGGTGTTGATCCTGGAGGACCAATGACCTTACCGGCGACTTTCCTGCGTGATGCGCAGCAACTGATTCCACAAGACCGGCGTTTCGACGATCCGCTGTCAACTTTGGCCTTCGGCACCGACGCCAGTTTCTATCGGCTGATTCCGCAACTGGTGATCCGCGTCGAATCCGAAGACGAAGTGGTCGCCCTGCTGAAACTGGCGCAACGGGATCAGGTCCCGGTGACCTTTCGTGCGGCCGGCACCAGCCTTTCCGGGCAGGCCATCAGCGATTCGGTATTGATCGTGCTCGGAGATAACTGGAATGGTCGGGAGATTCGTGGGCAAGGTACGCAAATCCGCCTGCAACCCGGCGTGATCGGCGCCCAGGCCAACGCGTGGCTGGCGCCGTTCGGACGAAAGATCGGTCCGGACCCGGCCTCGATCAATGCCTGCAAAATCGGCGGCATCGTCGCCAACAATGCCAGCGGCATGTGCTGCGGCACCGCGCAAAATACTTATCACACCCTGGCCGGGATTCGTCTGGTGCTGGCCGATGGCAGTCGTCTCGATACCGAAGATGCGGCCAGTGTGGCGGCGTTTCGCCAGAGCCATTTCGAACTGCTGGAACGTCTGGCCACGTTGGGCCGCGAGACCCGCGCCAATTCCGAACTGGCTGCAAGAATTCGCCACAAATACCGTCTGAAAAATACCACCGGCCTGTCCCTTAATGCGCTGGTGGATTTCGACGAGCCTGTGGATATCTTGAGCCACTTGCTGGTGGGCTCGGAAGGCACCCTCGGCTTCATCAGCGCGGTGACCTACGACACGGTGATCGACCACCCGAACAAAGCGTCGGCGTTGATCGTGTTCCCGGATGTGGAAACCTGCTGCAACGCCGTGACCGTGCTGAAAAGCCAACCGGTGTCGGCCGTGGAACTGCTGGACCGCCGTAGCCTGCGCTCGGTGCAGGACAAACCCGGCATGCCCGCTTTCGTACAGCAACTGTCGAATAATGCCTGCGCCTTGTTGATCGAATCCCGCGCCGCCTCGCCCACTTTGCTGCGCGAACAACTGGCGCAGATCATGACGTCTTTGGTCGCGTTCCCGGTGGAGAAACAAGTCGATTTCACCGAAGACCCAGTGGAAAACGCCCGGCTCTGGGCGATTCGCAAGGACACTTTCCCGGCGGTCGGCGCCGTGCGCAAAACCGGCACCACGGTAATCATCGAAGACGTGACCTTTCCGGTGGAACAACTGGCCATCGGCGTGAACCGCTTGATCGAATTGTTCGACAAACATCACTACGACGAAGCGATCCTTTTCGGACACGCACTGGAAGGTAATCTGCACTTCGTCTTCACCCAGGGCTTCAACAATCCGGAAGAAG
The DNA here is from genome assembly GCF_044762525.1 of Pseudomonas sp. NPDC096950. Classification (NCBI taxonomy): domain Bacteria; kingdom Pseudomonadati; phylum Pseudomonadota; class Gammaproteobacteria; order Pseudomonadales; family Pseudomonadaceae; genus Pseudomonas; species Pseudomonas sp. NPDC096950. The sequence continues at coordinate 10,600 of NZ_JBIWEL010000032.1, forward strand.
TCGCACGCTACCAGGCGTTCATGGACGACGTGGCGCAACTGGTGGCTGTGGAGTTCGGTGGTTCGCTGAAGGCGGAACACGGCACTGGTCGCAACATGGCGCCCTTCGTCGAACTGGAATGGGGCAGCGATGCCTATCAGTTGATGTGGCAACTCAAACGCCTGCTCGACCCGAACGGCATTCTCAACCCCGACGTGGTGCTCAGCGACGATCCGCAAATTCACCTCAGACACCTGAAACCGCTGCCCGCCGCCGACGAGATTGTGGATAAGTGCATCGAGTGCGGCTTCTGCGAACCGGTCTGCCCGTCGAAAGGCCTGACCCTGAGCCCGCGCCAGCGCATCGTTATCTGGCGCGACATTCAGGCGAAGAAACGCGCCGGCGTCGACACCACCGAACTCGAAGCCGCTTACGAATATCAAGGCATCGACACCTGCGCCGCCACCGGGCTGTGTGCGCAACGCTGCCCTGTAGGAATCAACACCGGCGAACTGGTGAAAAAGCTGCGCAGCCGTAAGGCGACACATACGAAAACCGCCAATTGGCTGGAAGGAAATTTCGCCACGGCATTGCAAGGCGCGCGTTTCACCCTGCATGTGGCCAACGGCGCGCGGATGCTGCTGGGGGCGCCGCGCTTGGCGAAGCTCTCGGCAACATTGACGCGGTTGTCCAAAGGCCAGGTCCCACAATGGACCAACGCCATGCCGCAGCCGGAAAAAGCCATTCGCTTCAGCCCGGTTGTGTCAGACAAACGTCCTCGCGTGGTGTATCTCGCGGCCTGCGTCTCGCGGGCAATGGGCCCGGCGGCGGGTGATAAAGAGCAGATGTCGCTGTACGACAAAACCCGTGGGTTGCTGGAAAAGGCCGGTTACCAAGTCGTGTTTCCAGACAACCAGGACAACCTCTGCTGCGGTCAGCCGTTCGCTTCCAAGGGCTATGCCGAACAGGCCGAACACAAACGCCAGGAACTGATTGGCGCACTGCTGCACGCCAGCCGCGGCGGGCTCGATCCGATCTATTGCGACACCAGTCCTTGTACGTTGCGGCTGGTTCAGGACCTCGGCGAAGTGCGCCTGGACTTGTACGACCCGGTGCGTTTCATTCGTACGCATCTGATGGATCGACTGGATTTCATCCCGCAGGATGCGCCGATCGCGGTGCACGTCACCTGCAGTACCCAGCATCTTGGTGAGAGCCAGACGCTGATCGATCTGGCGCGCAAATGCAGCAACAACGTGGTCATTCCCGAAGGCATTCACTGTTGTGGATTTGCGGGGGATAAGGGCTTCACCACGCCGGAGTTGAACGCGCATTCGCTGCGCTCGCTCAAGGACGCGGTGCAGCATTGCAGCGAGGGGATTTCCACCAGTCGCACCTGTGAGATTGGTCTGACGCAGCACGGTGGCATTGACTACCACGGGCTGGTCTATCTGGTGGATCGGGTGACACGGGCGAGGGCCTTGCAAGAAAAATAGAACCCTGACGAGCCGCCGTAGTCCACAGTTTAAGCCCGGTAAATGCTGGGCCTTACCCAAACTCGGCAGCCCGTCCTGATGGCCAGCGATGCCTGGACCCTCAGTTCAAGGAGATACACATGAAACGTTCTGTACTGTTAGGTCTGTTCGTTACTGCTTCGCTGATGGCGTCCACCTCGTTTGCCGCCGAAGACCTCTGTGCGGTCAACTTGAAAACCATCGAAAATGCCAAAGCTCAGATCTCTCCAGAGATGACTGAGCAGGTGCAGGCTTCCGTCGAAAAAGCCAAAGCCGATCACGCATCGGGCACCAAAAAAGGCACTGAAGATTGCATCGCCGAAACCACCCAGACGATTCAGGATATTCAGAAGTCCAGTGACGGCGGCAAACAATAGTCCCCGACAAGGCCAACCTTCGGGATGGCCTGCTTCGCAGACGTTGATGTAAATCACACAGGCTTGTTGTTCATCTCGATTCACAGAGCAACAGGCCTGTCGTCGTTCTCGATTCTCAAAACCGAATTACTTCGCAGTGCCGTGGTCTTTTGAGTAGGCCCCATTCATCGTGGCCTGCTTTCGACCTCGGCCGAGCCCGCTCATACGGCAGCACCGAGACCATCAGTCTTAGGAGATATCCATGAAACGTACCGCACTCGCTGGTCTGTTCATGTCTGCTGCAATGTTGGCCTCTCCCGTATTTGCTGCGGACAACAACCTGTGTACGAGCAAGCTGCAGGAGCTCGAAGCCAAAGTGAATTCGCTGCCGGCGAGCTCCACCAACGCACCGGAGATCAAACGACTGCTGGCCAGCGCCAAAGCTTCACAGGCCTCCAAAGACGACAAGAAATGCGCCACTGAGGCCAGCCAGGCATTGTCGATGGCAAACTGAGCAGTGAACCCATGATCACTCGCGGCCAACCTTCGGGTTGGCCTTCTGACGCGTGTTGGCGTACACTGCACACGTCTGTCGCTCACTTTGATTCACCGAGCAACAGACACGGGGCCGTTTAGGATTCGACGCCGGTCGCGAAACTTTAGGTGCATGCCGAGTTGGTAACAGAACTCGTAAATCCACTGTTGCAACTTCTTATAGTTGCCAATGACGAAACCTACGGCCAGGAATTCTCTCTCGCTGCGTAAGCAGCTTTAGACCTGAGCTTCTGGTACCTTCGGGTCCAGCAATCACCAGGGGATGTCTGTAAACCCAAAGTGATTGTCATATAGAACAGAATCGCCGTGCAGTACGTTGTGGACGAAGCGGCTAAAACTTACACAACTCGCCCAAAGCACCCTGCCCTTCGGGTCGCTGAGGGTTAACTTAATAGAAACGGCTACGCATGTAGTACCGACAGCGGAGTACTGGCGGACGGGGGTTCAAATCCCCCCGGCTCCACCAACTCAATAAAAAAGACGTCCAAGGACGTCTTTTTTTGTGCCTGAAATTCAGCCCCCCATTTTCGAGAACGACGACACATTTCGCCGTTGCGACCACCGACAAAATGGTTGCTCTCTCTGTGGTGTCACGGCAGACTCCGAATTCGACGAATGGCGGGGAAATGCGGTTCAATTTCCTCGAAAAAGCAGCGATGCGTTTCTTTTGGGCCGTCGGAATCTGAAGCCTCAACAGGTCTGCAACTATCGACCCCCTCCCAAGTAAGTGGGCGGACACGGAATATGGATAATCTGAGCGGGTTGATTGCCTTTGTGCGGGCAGCAGAAAATCAAAGTTTTACCCTGGCGGGCAGAGCGCTGGGCATCTCGTCCTCTGCCGTAGGGAAAAGTGTCAGCCGTCTTGAAGAGCGGATTGGCGTGCGCTTGTTCCATCGAAGTACGCGGCAGATCAGCCTGACCAGCGAAGGCCTGGATTTTTTTGGTCGTTGCCGGACCCTGCTCCAGCAATTGCAGGACGCCGAGTCCGCGCTTTCCCATTCCAAGACCCGCCCCCGGGGACGTCTACGAATCAGTTTGCCGGCCGTGGGCTATCGGCTTATTTCCGGTATCTTGCGCGAGTTTTACCGCAGCTATCCCGAAATCGAACTCGACCTGGACTTCAGCGATCGACTGGTCGACGTCGTCGATGAAGCCTTCGATGCCGTGATCCGAAGCGGTGAGTTGCCCGATTCCAGCCTGGCGGCGAAAAGGATCTGCACGTTCAGGTTCGTCTTGTGTGCAGCACCCGACTACTTGCAGCGCTACGGCACGGCAAAGTGCGTCGAGGATCTGCAGCACTACAAAGGAATTGCCTATAAATTCCCTTCGAACGGCAAGCTCCAGCCCTGGTGGCTGAAGGTCAATGGCGACACGGTCAAGATCAGCCTGGAAACCACGGTGATCATGAACAGCGTGGAAGCGGTCCTGGCGGCATGCCGCAATGGCCTGGGCCTGGCCTACCTGCCTGACTTCGTCATTCAGGAATACCTGGCTAGCCAGGAATTGATCAGGGTGTTGCCCGAATTAAGTCTGGAGGGGGATTTCTGGATTGTCTGGTCGCCCAGCCGCTTGCTGTCACCCAAGACCCGCGCGTTCATTGATTTTCTCAGTGAAGCGCAACTGATGAGCAGCCCTGAAGGCAGTTGAACGCGCCTTCAGGGCATGCAGCACACTCAGTCGATCAACAGCTTTTTGAAGCGCGTCGAATACTGGATAGCCTCCACCGATTTCAAGCGTACGGGCACCTTGTAGGCGTCCATCAGCCGACGGGCAAAGTGCCGGATATCGCGCAGCACCGACGCCGTCGAGTCCCCGTAGTCGCTGTCCAGGACGATGTGCGCCGCGACGAATTGTCCGGTCAAGCCATTGGCCTCGCCGTACGCCTTGCAATCACGTACCTGTGGATGGCGCAGCAGCACGGACTCAACCTCCGCGGGGTAAACCTTCTCGCCACCGACGTTAATGATCTCCTTGCTGCGACCGAGGATTTTCAGGTAACCCTCGGCATTGACCTCCACCAGGTCGCCGGTCTTGAACCAGCCATCCTCGGTGAAGCTGTCCATCGAGTGGTTCAGGTAGCCCATGACTTGCGTCGCGCTACGCAGCCAGAGCTCACCATCGACAATCTTGTGTTCACTTGAACCTTCCTGAAAGCGCATATACAGGCTATCGGACGATAACGAGCTGGTGTTGATAATGCCCGTCTCGCTGGTGCCGAAGGTCTGCAGGAATTTTACCCGTGGCAGGCGCTCGCGCAGTTTGAGCAACAAGCTCTCCGGCATGGGCTCCGTGCCGTAGGTAATCATGCGCAAGCTGCTGAAGTTGAAGGTGTCGAACACCTGGTTGATCAGCATCAGGTTCAGGAATGTCGGCGAGGTCGGCAGCACGGTAATGCGGTGTTTTTCAATCAGTCGGGCCACGGTGTCCGGGGTTTTGCTGGCCGCGACCGTTGCCGTTCCGCCAATGGACAGTATGTTCAACAGCGTATTGATGCCGCCGATATGATCGAAGAGCAGAAACAGAAAGATATCGAGGCGACGAGAGCGCTTTTCAGAGAACTCGCCCACCAGCCGATCAAGGTCATGCAACATCGCCTTGGGTGTGCCGGTGGTGCCGCTGCTGAATAGAATCAGGCCGGCATGCCCTTGTTTTTTAAGCTCGCCGATCATTGGGTTTTCCGGACCTTGAGCGCGTACGCAAGGCCGGATCTGGCGGCTGTCGATATCGATCACAAACTCGGGGTTTGCCGCCGCCTGCTTGTTTTGAATTTCCGCCGGGTTTTCAGCAGTGTTGAGGGCAATGATGTGGCCGTTCTGGTACAGCGCCAGGAACAGCGCGATGCCTGCGAACGAAAAGTCGCCGCTCATGAAAATCACTGCTTGCCTGGGCACGTCATTGGCGGCCAGCCAATCCAGTTGAGCAGCGATCTCGTCGCTCAACTGGGCGTAGGTGTAGGACTGCTCAGGGTCATTCAGAAAGATCTGGTTCGAAAACTGCGCAAATCCGTTTATCAGCGGTTTAAAGATCATGGCTTATTCCCTTGATTGAAATGGCTTCAGAAGCGCACGGGCAGTTCGTCGGGGCGGCGCAGTACCGTGCCGTTGATCCAGCGGATCGACGACGGGTCACACGCCAGTTCCAGGTCGGGTAATGCCTGCACCAGGGTCGACAGCACGGTGGCGATTTCCAGGCGTGCCAGCGCCGGGCCCATGCAGCTGTGGATGCCATGGCCGAATTGCATGTGCGCGGCTTTGTCCTGGCGGTCGGGATTGATCAGCAGCGGTGCGCTGAACACGCTGGGGTCGCGATTGGCGAGGAACACGTTGGCGTACACTGTGGTGTTCGCGGCAATCACCCCGCGGCTGGTTTGCAGGGCCTGGGTGGTCATCCGGGGGAACGCCGATAGCTTGCCGATGGGAATCAGTCGAATCAGCTCTTCGATCAATTGCGGCGCTCGATCAGGGTTTTCCCGGACGTACTGCCAGAGCGATGGCGCGCACAGCAAGGTATAGAGACTTTTGGTCATCACACTCAGGGCGTTATGGTCGCCCCCCAGCAGAATTCCCAGCAGCACGCCGACAAACTCTCGGTCGCTCAGCGGGTCTTCCAGGGTGTGACGCTGGTCGACGTATTGGCGAATAAAGCCGTCCTGATGCGCCTCCCGGCGCCCCTGCACGAAATCCATCATGTAATCGAAACTGGCGTTGACCGCCGTTTCGATGCCGACGATATCGTCCGGCGGCGCCGATTGAATCATCTGGCTCCAGGGCCGGAACAGCAGACGGTCTTCTTCGGGGATACCAAGGATGTGACACACCGTCGATGACGTCAGGCGCTCCAGCACCGAGGCGAACAGGTCCGGCGGCGTCACGCCGTTGCGCATCTGCTCGATGCTGTCGACGGTCACCGTGGTCACGTGTTGACGCACACTTTCCAGCCCGCGCTTGCTGAAAGCGCGCGTGACGGTCGCCCGGGAACGCATGTGGGCTGGATTGTCCAGGTTGAGCAACAGTTCCGGCTGGGTTGGACCGGGAAGAAAGGTCGGACCGTTTTCGATGTTACACAGGGTTCGACTGATGCTCGGGTCGGCCAGGAACGCCTTGCAATCCGCGTATCCGGTCAGGTGAGTGGCGACGTGGCCGCTGGGCAACCTGATTTGAGGCAGTTGCCCTTCCCAACCCACGGTTTGGTAATAGGGCACCGCGTCGAGGTTGGGGATATCCAGCACGCTGGGATGGACGCGCATATTCATCGGGCACCTGCCTGCGCACGAGGCTGTGCCGTGCCGATAAGTGCGCGCACGGCGTGCTGAGTCTCCAGGCTGTCGACAAACAGAATGGCGTGCCAACCGGCGGCACGCGCGGCTTCGCAGTTTTCTTCGACATCGTCGATCAGCACACAACCGGCGGCGGGGACGCCGATCTGCTCGGCCGCCAGCGCAAAGATTTTCGGGTCCGGTTTGCGCAGTTTGACTTTGCAGGAATCGACGATGCTGTCAGCCACATCATCCAGGCCCACCATGCGCCGCCAAGGTGTTTCCCACTCCACCACGTTGTTGGTGAGGATGCAGGCTTTCACGCCGGCCGCTTTCACTTCATGGAAGAGCTCGAACATGTGCTGGTTGACGTTGTGCGGGGAAAACCACTGCTCGCCATGGTTATCGAAATCGCAGCGGCTCAAATCAATGCCCGGATACAACTCGGCCAGCGCCTTGCTCATGCCCTGCCCCCATTCAATCTGAGTCATCATTGCCAGCTCGATGGGCGCCTGGAATTGCGCGTTCAGCGGCTTGGCCACCGCGTGCATGGCGGCTTCCATCTGGACGCGGCTGATGCCGGTATTTTCCTGGTAGACGCGGTACAGCTCGTCAATGGAAGGCGACAGCACACCGCCGAAGTCGAACCAGATTGCTTGGATAGTCATCGTCATCTTTCCTTGAATGTCAGATCAATTAGGGAGAGCAGGTACTTCTACGGGGGCGATGATTTGGGCATCGCGCAGCGACAAATGGGCAATGCCGATCGACAGCCCGACGCCAAAACCACAGGCGATCAGGTTGTCTTGCCGCAAGTCTTCGCGGTGGTTGCGCTTGCAGATCATCAGCGGGATCGACGAGGGGCCGGTGTTGCCCACGTCAGCCACTTCAATGGGGACTTTGGCCGGCGCAATGCCGAGCTTCTTGGCCAGGTAATCGAGCATGAATTTGTTGGCCTGGTGCAGCAGGAAGAACGGCACACGGTCGGGGTCGAGACCTTCGTCGCGCATGAAAGCGTTGATCGCCGACGGCACTTTCTCCAGGGCAAAGTTCATCACTTGGCCGCCGTCCATATGAAGGCCGGCGGCCTGTACCTGACTGGTGGCGTTGGGCGTGTAATCCAGCGTGGTGTTGAGGTATTGCGCGCCGGCACCATCGGTGTTGAACGCAAATCCGAGCGTCTGATCGCCACGTTCCAGCAATGTGCAGGTCGCGGCATCGCCGAAGACCAGCCGCACGTGCCGGTCTTCAGGGTTGAGCAATTTGCTGATCACATCGCCTGTACACACCAGCACCCGGCGGCAGCCACCGGCCTTGATCAGCATGGCCGCCTGAAACAGGCCATAGATGTAGCCGGAACAGCCAAAGTTGAGATCGAAGGCTGCCAGCGCTTTCTTCAACCCCAGGCGATCGGCCAGGATGGCGCTGCTGGCCGGCATCAGGCTGTCGGGCGTTTGCGTGACGAGCACCAGGCCATCGATGCTGGCGGGATCGATGTCCGCCGCATCGAACAACGCCTGGGCAGCGGCGGCACACAGATCCACCGTCGACAGCCGGTTGGCCACCCGCACTTGATGGATACCGGTGCTCTTGGCAATCCGCTGCACTTCTTTTTCACCGAACAACGGGGCGAAATCGGCCAGGGTCATCACATCCTGGGGTATGGCGGCCGACACCGCGCGGATCGACACCCCCTCGATAGACGCGCTCACGAGGGCTCACTGACGCGAGCGTCAGCCACATCGGCCTGGATGGCATCGAACAGCTCACCGATGGTTTCAACCTCGTCGAGGACGGCGGGGCTCAAGGCAAAACCGAACTGGTCGTTCAACATACCCAGCAGCGTGACCTTGGTCAATGAATCCCAATTGCTGAGGGGGGCCAGCAATACATCAACTTGAAGTTCCGATTCGCGCAGTTCCAGAAGTTCTGCCAGTTCTTTCTTGATGGCGTCCAGGTTCATGGTGAAGTCCTTTTGCAAAAGCATGAGTTAGAGGCCGCCGAGATACACGACTTGGCCAGTGATGAAGGTGCTGCGCGGCGACAGGAAGAAGTCCGTCACGTTGGTCACATCGTCGAAGGTGCCAAAGCGCTTCAGCGATTGCTGTGCCAACAGGTCTTTCATTTTTTGTGCGGGAATGACCCGCGTCAGATCGGTATCAATCGGCGTGGGGCCTACCGCATTGACGGTGATGCCAAAACTGGCCAGCTCCTTGGCCATCACGCAGGTCAGGGTTTCCACGGCAGCCTTGGACGCGGCATACAGCGCTTCGCCTTCCAGCTTCAACGGCTTGGCCACGGTGGAAAAATTCACAATGCGTCCCTGACGCCCGGCGCGCATGAGCTTTGCCGCCTCACGGCTAAGCAGGAACGTGCCCAGCACGTTGGTTTGCATGATGTTTTGCGCGGTCTTGTAAGGCGTCAGCAATGAGTGGTTCATGCTAGCGATCCCGGCGTTGTTGATCAGGTGATCCAGCCGACCGCAGGAGCCGCGCACATGCTTCATCAATTCGCTGATGGCCTGTTCATCGGCCACGTCGGCGATAAAGTGGTCATAGCGCGGATGGCTCAGGTCGCTGGACGAACGGCTACAGCCGATCACACGATGGCCTTGGGCAAGGTAGTACTCGGCAAGATGCCGGCCGATGCCCTTGCGCGTTCCCGTGATCAGCGTGACAGGCGCGTTATCGGTCATGGGACACCTGTGCATTGAGCTCTAGAATGTAGTTGGCGAAGGTGTTGACCGACTGGAACGGGCTGCGCTTGGGGGACATGGCGCTGTCGTTGACCAGCGTCATCCTGACCCCGAGTTGTTCCTCGATCATCTGCTCGACATCAATCACGATGGACACCAGGCTCATCGAATCGAGGACGCCGCCAGCACCATAGAGGGCCGTGTCTTCGCCTTTTTCCAGGCTGATGGGTTGGGCAAGACTGTGGTTTTCGTTTTCAATCGCGTTGTAAATGATGCCGAGAATTTGCTCTTTCATAGGGGATTCCTTTCAAAGTGAAATCAGGCGAGACGCTTGACGAATTGGTGAAGAAGTTGCGCTTCCTTGAGTTGGAAGTAGCGCGAGTCAATGACCGATAGTTCAAAGCCGAGTGACGCCAGGCACTGACCTTGCTGCTTGAATTCCAAACGGCAGCTGAAACGGAAATTCGAGGCACCAGAGCGGCGTAGCTCAATGGGAATACACAGGATTTCCGTGTGTATCGGCAACAGGAAGTCCGTATAAGTGACGTCCATTTTGTTAGTGACAAAGTTGACTTTGCCTTTGGCCGACGGTGTCACGTAATACGCTTCTGCGACGGCGATAGTCATTTGGCGAGCGGCCTCGATGACCATCATTCCGGAAACATGTTGGCCGGTAAGATGATCGCTTAGTTCCGCATTCGCATCATCGATCATCAGCGAGGCCGAGTAAGTACCATTGCCGTTTTCCCCCGGTGTGGAAATGGCAATGTTATGACTCTTCAACTTATGGGTAGCCGTTGAAGAAGCACGGGGGCGACGATGTTCGGGAAGAATATTCAGGGTCGGTGACTGATCCGCCTTGAACCCGTACAGGGTATTGAGTTGATCATCGGTAATGCCTTGGCCGACATGCAGGGTCAACTGTTCTTCGCGATTAAGTCGGGTCACCATTTCTTCGGCGGCAGTCACCGAAATAAAGATATTGTCGTTGCACTGACTTTTGATTCGGTCACCCACCACAATGTAATGCCTGGGCGCTTCCTGCTTATTGATGTTGAGCGAGGAAAGTCCGGAAAACGGGCACGAAGATGCGCTATTTGAAACACTGAGTTCTTCCATTTTTTCACCTTTATATGCGTACTGATGTATCCAGGTAGGGAGATGAAACAGACAGGAATGTTGCGGGGCTGTCGGCTTCGGTAATCATTTGGGTGATGGCAGGAATATGCTGGGTGAGGAAAAAATGGTTTCCCTCAAAAAACGCCAGCCGAACAAAATTGTGGCTATGCTCCCTCCAGGCCATAACATCCTGGACCGGCGCAAACGGGTCTTCACGGCCGCCCAGAACCAGCATGGGGACGCCCAGTTGATCACCGGGAACGTGGCGATATAGGGCGGCAGCCTGGAAGTCTTTGATAAGGGAAGGCAGCATGCGATTCTTCGCCGCCGAGTGTTTGAGCATGAAATCCGGAATAGCGCCAAACTTCGAAACGGTTTGAACGAATACGTCTTCAGAATCGTCGAGTGTCACTTGTGCGCAGTTGAAAAGTTGCGGCGCACGACACGCTGCAACCACCAGACGGGTCAATCGAGGAGCAAATTCGTGTTGGCGCCGGGCAACTTCGTAAGCAACGATGGCGCCAAGGCTGTAGCCAAAAATAATGACCTCGCGTGCCCCCAGGCTGTCGATAAGTGTAATGACTTCATTCGCCATTGCATCAACAGTGTCCGGTGCCTGTGTCACATTCTTTTGATAACGGCCTTTGTAAGTAACACCCATCACGGGCATGCACGTGCCTACCGCACGCCGCAATGTTTCAAAGGACAAGCCGCTGCCCCCGGCGAAGGGTATGAAAATACACACTTTTTCAGAGTCGATGACAGTCATCGAAGACTCCTTGTTTGAGAGATTAAAAGAAGCTCAGGGAACTAACGAATGCCCTGACTTTTCTGCCAAGTTGGAGTCTGTCTGGTTTTTACGGAAAATCTGTTTGCTGTGGGCAATTGTATTTCAGGGTGTTTCGAAGCGGTTGAGCGTTTTAGGCTCAACTGTCTGAACTATAAGTCCAAGGTCCGACCACACCAAATACGTCATTTGCGTGAACAGCCAATGAATTGATAGGACACGAGTTGGGCGATTTGAACGAAGGGAGGAATCAAGCAAAGCGAGGAAGGTTGTATTGGCATGGCTAACCAATACAACTAATCGGTACAGGAGGGGAACAGCAAGTTACGAACGTGGTTGTTCAGTCATTCAATGGCTGGGTGATTGAAAGTTGTTCTGGACGCGGTCTAAGAATCGCCAACAAGGCAACCATCGCCAACCCGGCGCACAGCAATCCTAATAATGCGCATCCGGTCCAGCCGAAACGCTGCCAGAGATACCCTCCCATGGCGCTGCCGAACGCTCCACCACAAAAGTTGCAGACCATATAAACCGTGTTCAATCGACTGCGACTTTCCGGCCTCAGGGAAAAAATACGCGTCTGATTGGCCACCTGGCCCAATTGCAGGGCGAAGCTGAGCAGGTTGGCGCACACCAGCAATACGATGAAGGTATTGGCCCAGGTGATCGTCAAGGCGAAACTCAAGCCGCAGAGCAAGATAGAGGCGATGCTGATAGCAACGGTGCCGAAGCGTTCACACAGCTTGCCGGCGGCGGGCGTCAGCAGGGTCGCGAGGGCGCCCCACAAACTGAACACCCCCACGTCGGCGGCGTTCATGCTGTAGGGCGGTGCCATCAATTTAAAAGCGATGACCGACCAGAACGCACTGAACGCGGCAAAGACCGCCGCGCCCAGGGCGCAGGACAGCCGCAGCAGCGGCTCATGCCAGAACAGATGCAGCATCGAGCTCAACAATCGGCCGTAGGCAACGGACACCCCTGGCGTATGGCGCCGGGGCAGAATGCTCGGCAGCGCCAGCGCACACAGCAACATGGCAGAAGCCGCCACCCAATAGACCGACTGCCAACCAAGGTGATCGGCCAACCATCCGGCGATAGCCCGGGACAGCAGGATGCCGATGACCAGACCGGTTTGTACCCAGGCGATGACACGGCTGCGTTCGCCGGCGGTGGCCAGCCCGGCGAGATACGGGAGCAACACCTGCGGGATGCAGGTGCCCATGCAGAGCAGGAAACTGGCGCCTGCCAGGAATGACAGCTGGGTGGCCTGGCTTGCCAGCACTAACAGGATGGAGGTCCACACCAGCAATAGGCGACAGAGTCGCAAGGGCGCCACTCTGTCGCCCAACGGGACGATCAGCAACATCCCCAAGGCATAACCCATCTGCGAGGCAGTCGCGATCCAACTGGTCTGTCCGGCCTCGGCGTGCAGGGCATTGGCGAAGACCGGCAGCAGCGCCTGGTTGAAGTAAACATTGGCCACTGACAAGCCGCACAGCAAGGCAATGCCCGCCAGGATCAGCGGCGTAAAGTGAGTGTTGGGCGACATCAGGCATGGCTCCAGAGCGGCTTTCAGGTATCCGATGAGAGACGTACGGCATCGGGCGCGGATTCGGCGCCGACGCGGACTTCGCTTTGGCGTCCCAGGAATAGAAAGACCACAGCCGCAGTGAACAGCGTGAACATCGCCAACAGTTGCAACAACGTGTTGAACCCTGCGGTATACGCCGAACGCAACATCGTCAGCGGGATTTGGCCGGCGTCGCTGCTCGCGTGCTGGATATCCCCCATCACCAGACGCTGCGCGATAGTCGAATAGTCCGCGGCTGACAGGCCGGCCGGGGCGCTGATGCTCAGGTGATGGGCGACCAGGGCCGTCAGCACCGCAACCGTGATGGCCAGGGCGACACCTTCGCTGGCCACCCGCGTCGTGTTGAAAATACCGGCGGCCATCCCGGCCCGCTCCTTGGGAATCACGCTGATCGACAAACCATCCATCAAGCCCCAAGGCAGGCCGGTGCCGATACCGGTCACCAGCATGGCGGCGATGATCTGCCCGTGCGCACCGACCGGGATCACACTCAACCAGTAGAGCCCGGCCGCGGCGATCACAAAACCGATCGCGCACAGAATGCCCGCCGACAACCAGCGAGTCAGCGACGCAGCCATGATCGGGACAACCAGCATCGGCGCGGAAAGTGCCAACATCATCAACCCCGCTTCAAAGGCGCTGGCACCTTCCACGCCGATAAACCGAAACGGCAGCAATACGATGAGGACGATGTAGCAATAGCAGGTGCCGATCGGCAGGATCTGTACCCCGACAAAGCGCGGATACAGAAACAACCCCAATTCGAGCATCGGATGCCTGGCCCGATTTTCGACAACGATAAACAGCAGTAAAAAGACCGCCGATGCAGCCAACAGCCAATGGATGACCGGTGAGCCCCAGCCTTGCTCAGGTGCGAGGATGACCGCCGTGGTGAACGTGATCAACAGGCCGGAAAACGTCAACACACCGAGCGTATCCAGACGCTGTGCCTGAGGGTCGCGGCTTTCACGCATTTTCGGCAGGGCAAATATCAAGGACAGGATGGCGATCAGGGCAGTGCAAAGAAAAATCGAGCGCCAGCCCATGTACTCGATCAGCAACCCAGATAGCAACGGACCGAAGGCCAGGCCAACCCCGAACGTGGTGCCCAGAAGGCTGAAGGCACGAGTCCTGGCATGCCCATCAAACTCCTGCGCCAGCGCCGCCGAACCGCTGGCCAAGGCCGCCGCCGCGGCAATGCCCTGCACGCCGCGCAACAGGTCCAGCCAAACGATGTCGGGCACCACCGCCAGCAAGGTCGACACCACCGCAAACAGCGCCATGCCACACATGAACAGGCGCTTGCGTCCGTAGAGGTCCGCGAGGGTGCCGGCAGCCATCAGCAGGCTGCCGAAGCTGAGCATGAAGGCATTAGTGATCCAGGCCAGTTCCGTGGGCTGGGCATCAAAGGTTTGACCAATGAACGGCGTGGCCACGGCCCCGCCGGTAAAGCTCATGGGTAATACCAGGGCTGCCAGGCAAATGGCCGCCAAAATGGAGTATTGGCCGTGGGTCGGCAGCGGTTCGGTGGCTGAGTTCATGAAGTCATTCCCTGCTTATCTAAGAAGTTTCCGTGCTGTCCAGGCCTAGGCGCGCGATCGTTCGTACACTCTAGTTAGGATACAATCGAAGATAAACGGGCTTTTATTCCACTTATAGTGAACCAAAAGGATGTAATCGATCAGTGGACAGTCTTAGTGGAGTGATCTCATTCGTCAAAACGGCCGAAGCGCTGAGCTTCATCAGCGCCGCCAGGGCGTTGGGGATTTCGGCCTCGGCGGTGGGCAAAAACGTCGCCAAGCTCGAGGCTTCGCTGAATGTGCGGTTATTGCACCGCAGCACCCGCAAAGTCAGCCTGACGGCGGAAGGACAGCTGTTCTATGAACGCTGCCGAAAGATCCTCGATGACCTTCAAGATGCCCGGGCGATGCTTTCCCATGCCACGCAGGAACCCCGTGGAAAGCTACGCGTCAGCTTGCCCACCATCGGTTATCGCTTCCTCTTGCCCCATATGGCGCGGTTCCGCAAAACCTATCCGGAGATCGAGCTCGAACTGGACTTCAACGACCAGTTAGTGGATGTGATCGATGAAGGCTTTGACGTGGTGATTCGCAGCGGCGGCCAGGCCGACTCCAAGCTGATGGCACGCAAACTGGGGCCCTTCAAGTTTGTCCTGTGCGCTTCGCCTGACTATCTGCAGCGCAAGGGGCGGCCCGTTACCGTCACGGACCTCGAGCAGCACGAGTGCTTGCGTTACCGATTCGTCACCACGGGCAAAATCATGGACTGGAGTGTGTCGTCAGCCCTCCCCTCCACACCGTTGCGCCTGCCGACCGCCCTGACATTGAACAATATGGAAGCCATGCTGATGGCGGTAGTGGATGGGCACGGTATCGCCTTTGTCCCCGACTTCCTGGCCCGCGAAGCGATCGCCCAGGGGCGCCTGGAAACAATCCTCGACGGGCACAGCGATGATCAAGGGCAGTTCTGGGCGTTGTGGCCGTCCAGTCGTCATCTTTCACCGAAAATTCGTGTATTCGTGGACTTTGCCGCCGAGCATCTGTTTCCCAACCCTGACGACGACAGCCCGACTGCGAGGCGATCTCCGTCGCCGTGACCTTTCCAGGAAAAGCCCATGCATCAAGCTCTCCTCATCATCGACGTCCAACCCAGCTTCGCCCCGCCCCAGTGGCTTGTCGCCGGCATCCAGAAACTGATCGGCACCCTGCCCAGCGTCGCCACCGTCGAACGCCACGATGAAGCGAAAACCCCCTTCCAGAAACAACTCGGCTGGCACCCCGCTCCGGACGACGACAGCCTGATCCAGGCCGATCGCATCTTCATCAAGCACGGCTATGCGCCGACGCCGGAAACCATCGAATATCTGAAAAGCCTGAAGGTGGATCGGGTGTTGGTCTGCGGATTACAGACCGAGACGTGCTGCCTGGCGGCCGGGTTTGCGTTATTCGATGCGGGGCTGCAGCCAACGTTGATTACGGACCTGACAGTGGGGTCATCACTGGATCGCACGGGTGGGTTGGGAGTGCGGCTTTGGGAGCATCATTTCGGGCATGTGGTGAGGTCGAGTGATTTGTAAGTCCTACCCAGCACGTCCTAGGACATTTCCCTCAAGTTGTGTCGAACTCCATGAAGTATCGAGCAACCGCCCGAGAAGATAACCTCCGATTTGTGTTGCAACCCGGCGAACGGTTTGACCAGCCGTAAAGCGTGGGATCCCCAACCTTCCGGAGTTCTTCCATGAAAAAGCCCCGCCTGACCTTGATTAAAAACCCGAACTTTCCAGGTTCGGACACCCTCGATCTGGACCAACTCACCGCAGCCGTCGAACACTATCGAAGTGCTCGCCGGAACAACCCCAGACCCTCTGTTCCGATGCGAAATATTTACGTCATCAACCCGGATATCGACACGCGTACCCTGCTCGCTTTCGCCAGCGAGAACGTGGCCTTGGCGACGTCTATCGCTTCCGATCTGATCACCCAGCTCGAAGAGCCGCATCGCAGCGTCGCCTATGCGATTCATCGACTGGCTGTTTCGGCAGAATTGTCGCTCAATCAATTGCTGGCAAACATCGAAGCGTCTGAGTCCGATATCAAACCGGTCTGAGACTGAGTGGGCGCACTCGCTAGTCAAATGAACGGTTCATCAACCAATAAAAGGCACCTGGCGAGATTATTCCGGGTGCCTTTGTATTTGAGCGGCTAGCGATGTTCCGTATACGTGACATCGCCAGCCCGAGGACTCAACAGAAGGTTTCACAAACTGTAACTTTCTGCCGAGCACTCACACGGGCAAAACCGAGCGGCTTATAGGACAGCTTTTTCGGAAATTTCCTGCAAGCTGTGACGACTCAAAGCTGATTGTGCGACTCAGGTTTCAAACCTACTCTGTGCAAACAAAACAGCTGTTCGTCCTGGACAGGTTGCTTGAGTGCATCCTTACGACCAGAATCCCAACCACTGGATTACCTACCGACAAGGAGGCCTGATGCAAAACATCAAATCGCCCAGCCGCCTTGTCGGTATTGGCTTGTACACACCCGCAGAGGCCTCGCTGTACACCGGTATTCCATCTACCGATATACGCCGGTGGCTATTCGGCTACACGACTCATGGCGTTCAGCACCCAGGACTTTGGAACTCGGAGCTCGCAGATGTTGATGAGCGCGTTCTTGGCTTTCATGACTTACTGGAAATTCCTTTCGTTCATGCCTTTCGGCAACATGGCGTCAGCCTGCAAGCTATCCGCAGCGCCTCGCAACAAGCCAAAGAAATGTTTAACCAAGCGTACCCATTTACCTGCAAGCGCTTTCAAACCGATGGCCGAAGCATCTTTGCGACTGTTTTGAGTGAAACGGGAGATGAGGCGCTTCTGGACCTGGTCAAGCGGCAGTACGCGTTTGAGCAAGTCATCAAGCCTTCGTTATATGAAGGCATCGATTACACCGGATCAGGTGATGCTCAACGTTGGTATCCGGTAACACGCAGTAAGGCCATTGTTCTAGATCCCTCCAGAAATTTCGGGAAGCCCGTTCTCACTACCGTGGGAATCGACACGGCAGCTATTTTTGGTGCTTATAAAACTGAAGGTCAGAATATCAAGCGTGTAGCTCTTCTATATGAGATCCCCACTTCCTCAGTTGAGGCAGCCGTACGTTTTGAGCAGAGCATGGCGGCTTGAAGTTCCTATTGGATAATAATCTGCCACCCGCCTTGGCCCGTGCGTTGAATGAACTGACTAGAGCTCACGCCGAAGGGCATTCGGTACTGCCTTTAAAAGATAAATTCCCGCAGGGCACCACAGATATCGAGTGGATTTCAACGCTAAGCGATGAAGGCGGATGGGCTGTCATTTCTCAAGAAAAATTTACAAAAGGTGATATCGAAAAGAGAGCGTTCCGCGAATGCGGACTACCTATTTTCTGCCTGGCCAAGCACTGGGGGAACGAATCCTATTGGAACAAGGCCCCAACCTGGTGCGTTGGTGGCCCGCGATCATGAATCAAGCCGAGTTGATCCGCGGCGGAGCCGCCTTTCGCGTGCCGTGGAAATGCCCCGCACACGGAAAGTTTGATCAGATAAAGATGTAAAGCCCGGCCTCAACCGGGCTTTTTTCATTTCAACGATTACGACGTCAACCCGAGCCCCTTCTACACTCACTCCGCATACGCCCCCCAACGCGGACCGAATGAGCCCCCATGACCACCCTCAAAGACCGTCTCAAACAAGGCAAGGACGCGCGAAAAACCTGCCCCCGCAACACCCAGTCGGCCCTGGGCAATATCGACCGTGACCCGTTGCCGCTGATCAAGGCGTCCAGCGAGGGCCGGATAAAATCGCTGGTCGAGTTGCGCTACGGGCGCATGCTGGTTTCCCCGTTCACCTTCTATCGCGGCAACGCCCTGCTCCAGGCCCATGACCTGGCGGGCACGTCCAGCATGGGCCTGATTTCGCCGATCTGTGGCGACAGTCACCTGATGAACTTCGGTGGTTTTGCCACGCCTGAGCGCAATCTGTTGTTCAGCGTCAACGACTTCGATGAGGCGCACCCGGGGCCGTGGGAATGGGATCTTAAAAGATTGGTGGCGAGTTTTCTGATTGCGGCGCGGGATCTGCGTCATGGTGAAACGGTCGAGGAAGACGTCTGCCGCCAAGTGGTCGCGGCCTATCAGAAGACCATGACCGAGTGCGCCGAACAAAGCGCGCTGGAAACCTGGTACGAATCCATCAGCTACGACGATTTACTGGAGCAAGCGAGCAAAGCCACCCTGGAACACGTGGAACGAGCCATCGAGAAAGCCGAGCGCCGCACCCACGCCGAGTTGCTGCCAAAAATATGCGAGCGTGATGCCAATGGTCGCCTGACGATTCGCGATGACTTGCCGGAAATTTTCCACCTGCACACCACCACGACGCTGCTGGATGCCGATGATGACTGGCTGCGTCTCTCGGACTGGAAGCCGCTTTACGACACGTTCATGGGTGACTATCGGGCCACGCTGCAAGCGGACCGTCGTGAGCTTTTATCACGGTTTCATGCCCACGACATGGCGTTCAAAGTGGTGGGCGTGGGCAGTGTCGGCACCCGTTGCCTGGTGGCCCTGCTGACTGACGAACAGGAGAACCCGTTGTTCCTGCAATTCAAGGAAGCGCGACGCTCGGTGCTCGCCGGTTACGTCAAGACCAAGTTGCGGGTGCAGCACAACGGCCAGCGTGTGGTGAACGGCCAGCGGCTGATGCAATCGGCCAGCGACCTGTTCCTCGGCTGGACCACCGGGCCCAGCGGTCGACACTTTTACGTGCGCCAACTACGCGACATGAAAGTCTCGGCGGAGATCGAGACATTCGATGCAGCAACCTTCGCCGCCTACGGACGCACCTGTGGCCGCGCCCTGGCCCGGGCCCACGCAAAATCCTCGGGACAAGCGGCACAGATCAGCGGCTACATCGGCAAAAGCGACGCGCTGGCCGATGCGCTCTTCAAGTACGCCCAAGGCTATACCAAGCAAAACGAGCAGGACTTCGAGCGCTTCCAGCAGGCATGTCGCAAGGGTCGCTTGCGGGCGCGTTCGGAGGCGGATTTTGCGGCGGATCATTTGCCCTAGAGGCCGCTATTGGCCGGACGTTAACGCAGATGAATTTTTCTTCACCCAATCGCCCCGCGCCAACCGGTACATTGCCCTCGCTCATTCAAGAAACTACGGTTTGCCCGCCCTCCCGCGGGCTTTTTTTTGCCTGTCGATTGGCCCCCGATAGAGGTAGGAGCAGTAGGCCATGCTTGAAAGCCCCTGTTTGCGGGGCTTGATTTTATCGTTGACGCAAATCACGTCCCACCTCCTCATAGGGTGTACCATCAAGGTCTGTCAATCAGATATCAGTTAGCCATGTCCACGCTGAGCGAAGAGAGCCGCCAGATCGTAGCTTCTCTGGCGCACCGTGTTGGTCCCAACGCTGACACCGCAAGGATTGCCCAGGCGATCATTGCCACCTTGCAGGATATGAACGCAGCCCTGACGCCGATCATCGGCCAGCAAGGGGTAGTCGCGCTCTACCGTCGCAGCCTTCATCTGTGCGCTTCCAACCATCCGCGTCTGGCCGACACCTTTGGCAGTGTCCAGGCCGCGCTGGATCTGATTGCCCTCAAATCCGTACTCGTCGAGCAAAACGAAGTCGATGCGCTGTTTTTCGGTGAAGTGCTGCTGACTACGTTTTACGAGTTGCTGACCACGCTGATCGGGCCCTCGCTCACCGCACGTTTGCTTCGTGGCTGGTGGGAACCTTCTTTGAGCGACACCCCTTCGCAGGAAACTTTGCCATGAGCACCAAAGTGACTATCAACCGTCTGGCCACCGGCGTGCCAGGCCTGGACGAGGTGCTGGGCGGAGGTTTGCCGGAGTTTTCGTTCAACCTGATCGCCGGCCCTCCTGGCTGCGGCAAAACCACCCTGGCGCATCAGATGATGTTTGCCCTGGCGACGCCTGAACGCCCGGCATTGTTCTTTACCGTACTCGGCGAGCCGCCGCTGAAGATGCTGCGCTATCAGCAGCAATTCGACTTTTTCGACAACGAAGCGATCAACCAGTCGATTCGCTACGTCAACCTGGCCGACGATACCCTGGCCGGGGATCTGGACGAAGTGCTGCGACGCATCGTCAGCGAGGTCGAGGCGCACTCGCCGTCGCTGGTGTTTGTCGATTCGTTCCGCTCCGTGGTCCTGGCCAGCCAGACCCAGGACAACCCCAATAACAACCTGCCGCAGTTCGTTCAGCAACTGGGCATGTTGATGACCACCTGGCAGGCGACGACCTTCCTGATTGGCGAATATTTCACCGAAACCGACACCAACCCGATCTTCACCGTGGCCGACGGCCTGATCTGGCTGCGCCAGAGCGTCGAGCGCAACTCGATGGTGCGCAAGATGGAAATCATGAAGATGCGCGGCCAGCCGACATTGCCGGGGCTGCACACCTTCCGTATCGCCACGTCCGGGATCAAGGTCTTCGCGCCCGCCCCGCTGAACCCGGTTGAAGCACCGCTGGAGTTCCCGATCAAGCGCCTGAAAATGGGCGTGCCGCAGCTTGACGACATGCTCGGCGGCGGTCTGCCACGGGGTTATTCGTTGCTGGTGGCCGGGCCGTCGGGCTCGGGCAAAAGCATCCTGGCAGCAACCTTCCTCGCCGAAGGCGCGCGCAACGGTGAAACCGGTGTGATCGCGGTGTTCGAACAACGGCCCAACCATTCGCAAAACGCCACGTTGGCCGGTTTGATTCAGAACGGTCAGGTTGGCCTGGTGGACAGCCGCGCGCCGGACCTGTCCATCGACGAAATCGTCCAGTTGCTGCTCAGCGAAATCAGCCGACTGAAAGCCACCCGCGTGGTAATCGATTCGTTGTCAGGCTTCGAGCTGGCACTGGCACCGACCTTCCGCGACGACTTCCGCGAGTCGCTGTCGCGCATGGTCACCGCGCTGACTGGCGCCGGGGTCAGCGTCCTGATGACTTCGGAGCTGGAAGACCGCTACACCGACCTGCGTTTCAGCCCTTACGGCACGGCGTTCCTGACCGACGCGATCATCGTTCAGCGCTACATTGAAGTAGAGAGCCGTCTTTTGCGCATCATGGCGGTGGTCAAGGTGCGCGCCAGTGCTCACTCCGATGAGCTGCGCCTGTACCGCATCGACGATAACGGCCTGCAGATCGGCGAGATGTTGCCGGACCAGGAAGGACTACTCGGCGGCCGGCCGACCCGGCAGCGCAGCAAAGACAAGGTGTAAGCCAGGATCATGACAGAGGCCAATGGCACGAACGCACAAGCGATGGCTACGGCTGCTCGCGAGTTGTTCCTGCTCGGCCAGAAAACTGTCGAGGCTCGCGCGGTACTGTCGGCGCTGCAAAAAGAACTGAACGACACCAACAACCGCTTGGTGGACGCCCAGCAAATCGAACAACTGGTGGAAGCCAATCAGCAGTTGGTGCTGGCGATTCTGCTGGCGCAAACGGATGCAGAAAAACCCCAGCGTTCGAAAGAAGAACAACGGCTGTTCCTGGAGATGCGCGAGGCCAACGCCCAATTGGTGATCGCGGCGCTCAGTGCGCAAAACCTGCAAGCTTCGGCGGAACACACCCTGGCGCAGCAACGCAACATCCTCACGCTGGTTGCCCATGAACTGCGCAACCCGCTGACGCCCATCAGCATGATCGCCGGCCGCCTGGTGCGGGTGCCCAGCGAAGAGCTGCCACGCATGCAGGCGCTGATCGAAAGCCAGGTGGCGCACATGTCGCGGCTGGTGGACGATTTGCTCGATGTGTCCCGCGCCAGCACCGGCAAGTTGCGCCTCGATTGCGAGATCGTCGACATGGTGCAGATCATCCAGGGCGCCATCGACGTGTGCAGCCCGGTGATGAACACCCGACACCTGCACTTCAACGCCGAACTGCCCAACTGCGCGCTCTCGGTGGACGGCGACCCGGTGCGGCTCACGCAGATCCTCGGCAACCTGCTGGGCAACGCCGCCAAATACACCCCGCCCGGTGGCAATGTCACGCTGTCGGTCACGGCCAGGGAAAACGTGCTGGAGATGAGCATTTGCGATGACGGCATCGGCATTTCCGCCCAGGCCCTGCCGTTTATCTTCGAGCCGTTTGTGCAAGACGTGCATGCCATCGGTTTCAACGGCGCGGGCCTGGGCATTGGCCTGACCGTGGTGCGTGAACTGGTGGAAGCCCATGGCGGCACCGTCGTCGGCATCAGCGACGGCGATGGCCTGGGCAGCACCTTTATCGTGACCTTGCCGCTGGTGGTTTGAGTTTTTCCGCTGGCCACGCAATGCTTGCGCATCGACCCCGCGACCCGGAGCGCCCATGCCGCTGCTGACCCTGCCCTGTAAACGCCTGACGCTGGCCGTACTCGCCCCTGAAGAGGCGGCGCTGGAAAGCGATTTCTACCGGCGCAACCAGCGGCATCTGGCCCGCTGGTCACCGATTCGCCCCGCCGATTACCACAGCCCTGAACGCATCCGCCCGCGCCTCGAAATACAAGCCAGCGCGTTGACCGCTGGCCTGGCGGTGCATTTCGCGTTGCTGGATCCGGACAGCGGCCAGATGATCGGCGCCTGCAACTTCAGTGGCATCACCCGCGGGGCATTCCAGGCCTGCTATCTCGGTTACCACATCGACGAGGCCCATCAAGGCCAGGGTTTGATGCAGGAAGCACTGGAAGCGGGCATCGGCTACATGTTCGATGAGCAGAAACTGCACCGGATCATGGCCAATTACATTCCTGGCAATGAACGCAGTGCGCGGCTGCTGGAACGCCTGGGATTTGAGCGTGAAGGCTACGCCAAGGCCTATCTGAGCATCGCCGGGCGCTGGCAGGATCATGTGCTGACGGCGTTGATCAATGATCGCTTTGAAACACCGGAACAGCGCTGGTCCAGACCGCTCGCGTAATACTTCGCGTGCCGTTCACAATTTGTTAAGTATTCACCCCGTATGCTCGGGCTTCCCGTCCCTTTGTCCGGTAGCCAGAAGCCTATGTCACGTGCCGCCCCTTCACTGTTTCTGCTAGCCGCGCTGCTGTTTTTCTTCGCCCTGGGCAATCATCAATTGCAAGGTTCCACCGAAGCCCGTGTCGCCGGGATCGCCATGGAAATGCACGTCGATAATGACTGGGTGACACCGCGTCTGTTTGGCGAACCCTTCCTGGAAAAACCGCCCCTGAGCCTGTGGCTGGATGCCGGGGCGATCCGGGTGTTTGGCGGCACGCCGTGGGCCGTGCGACTGGCGTCGGCGTTTGCCGGGCTGTTCAGCGTGATGGTGTTGTACGGGATGCTGCGGCAGTTTGGCCGGCCCAAGGCTGTGGCCTGGACGGCGGGGTTCATGCTAGCGACCATGGCCAGTTACTGGAGCAACACCCGTGGCGTCGGTGAGGATGGCTTGCTGACCCTTGGCGTGACCCTGGCGTTGCTGGCGTTTTTCCAAGGGATGCGGCATTCGACCGTAGGCAATTCGCTGTTATTTGTCGCCGGGATTTCCATCGCCACCCTGAGCAAAGGCGTGCTGGGCCTGGCGATGCCGGGGGTGGTGATCTTCACATTCCTGCTGGCCGAGAGCCTGATGGACAAACGCCTGAAGGTCGGCGACTGGCTGCGGCCGGGTCTGTTGACGCTGGCGGGTTTGATCCCGCTGCTGATCTGGCTCGTCGTGCTGTATCAGCGCGGCGGCGCCCATGCGGTTACGGAAGTGCTGCTGACCAACAGCGTCGGGCGCTTCAGCGGTTCCTTCGTCGAGGCCGGGCATTACGAGCCGTTTTATTATTACCTGATCAAACTGCCACAGGCCTTCCTGCCCTGGAACATTCTGGTGTACCTGGGGCTGTGGCACTTTCGCAAAAGCCTGATGGCCAATCGGTATTTGCTGTTTTTCACCGTGTGGGTACTGGCGCAGTTCCTGATGCTGACCCTGGCGTCGAGCAAGCGCACGGTGTACCTGATGTCCCTGGCGCCGGCAGCTGCGGTTATCGCGGCTGAATATGCGCAGGTGCTGTACGAAAAGTTGAAAGGTCACGAAGGCGCTTCGAACCTGATCGGCCGCATCGCACGTTACAGGCACGGTTTGATCGGCGACCTGTTGGTCGTGGTGCTGAGTTGCTACCTGATCAGCGCGCAATGGCTGCTGCCCCATGCAGATCGCAAGTTGTCGTTCGTGCCTCTGGTCGAGCAGATTCAAGCGCTGCAAGCCAATGGGCAAAACGTTGCGCTGTTCCAGGCGGATGAGCGGGTGGGGGGTGCCAGCGTGTTTTATACCCAGCGGGTGCTCAAGGGGTTGGACACCGAGGCTCAACTGCATGCGTTTCTGACGGCTTCACCAACTAACGTGGCGGTCATGGCCGGGGCAAGTGAACCGGCGGCGCCGTTGAAGGTGCTGAAGATCATGATGGTCGGGCGGCAGCCGTATTACTTCGTTGGGGAGTGATACCGCGTTATCGTTCTTCGCGAGCAAGCCCGCTCCCACAGGGGATTTGTGGTGTTCACACGATCCCCTGTGGGAGCGGGCTTGCTCGCGAAGGCAATCTCCCAGACAACAAAAAACCCGCCCCCTCAATCACGAGGTCGGCGGGTTTTGTCGTTCAAGACATTCCGGATCAGCCAGCAGTTTGCGCCTGCACAACCCGTTCTACCCGCTCATGCCGCTGCAACACCGGCACTTCCAACCGCGCCCGCCCGTAAAACGCCAGCGCCGTCAGCAAACATGCCAGCCATACAAAGATCCCGGCCCAGAACGTGTGGGACATGTAGTGCCAACCCTGCAGGACCCGTGTGGTGCCATAGATGAAACCGAGCAGCAACGAGCCCCACATCACCGTTTTCGAAAAGCGCCAGCGATAACGACGAGCCACGAAGTACAACGCCAGCATGGTGAACCCGCCCGAGGCATGTCCGCCCGGCCAGCAACGGCCGTCCCCCGCTTCCTTGAATAGCTGGAAGTTGTTGTACCACTCCACATGGGCAAGTTTGCCGCCATACAGCGTGGTTTCAATCGGGCAATAGACGCTGGTGTGGGCCTTGAGGAAATGGATCACGCCCGTGCAAATGGCAAAGGCAAACACCACAAACAGGAAGTCCCGCCGGTGTTCCTGGGCAAACCGCAGCGCCGGTGCGACCTTGCTGCGCTCCAGGAAACCGCCAAGTCGAGGGCGCTTTTGCGGGTTGATCAGCGGCCAGACAAACGACAGCATCGCGCCGATCAAGGCAATTTCCGCCGTCCAGTTCGGAATGATCCGCGCCCACTTGTGGGTGAGCTTTTCAAAGAAGTGCACCTTGTCCAGCGGGAACGTCTGGCTGACCGGATCAAACAGCAAATTGCTGAAAGCGATGTCGATCTTGGTCATGTCGAACATCAGGAACACCACCGCCGCGCAAGCCAGTGGAATACCGAAGTTCACCCAATAAAAGCGGTAAGGGGAAACAGTCTGCATTGTCAGTCCTGAGCCAAAGAAATGTGAACCAAAGAAATTACCGGGTCGTCACCGAGCGCCAATCGGAGGCCTCGATGTAACCGAGAATGGAGGGCGCTTGCGGGGTTTCGGTGGAAACGAACAGCGAGGCGCCATAACCCAGCGTGTCCGTCGCAACGTTCATGCTTTTTTCCAGCTCGGTCATGCACTCGCTATGGGTCACCAGAATCAGGTTACGGCCCGGCACTTTGTGCGCCAGGGCGTCGCGCAACATGCTGCCCTTGCAACTGATCAACCAGTCTTCACCCATACCCACCGAGTTGAACATGTAGCCGGCGGTCTGTGCCGTGCGCACCATCGGGCTGTTGTAGATGTCTGCCTTGGCCAGGCCCAGGCGTTCGAAGTGGGAACCAACGGCCACCGCAACGCCGCGGGAGCGATCAGTGATGCCATCGTTGCCGCTCAGACAGGGAGCCTTGGAGTGATCGCAACGCTCGACGTGACGCACCAGCACGATCATGTCGCCCTTGGCCCAGCCCGACATCAGCGCCTTGGCCCCCGCCACATTCCCATGGGCCAGGTCCGGCACAGTGGCGGGCGCCAGCAGCCAGAAGGTCAGTGGAATGACCAACAGCGCCGAGGCGAGCACCACCCATGCATTGCGATAACGGGCAAAAAAGCTCAGATCAATCGAGCGTTTTATCCCGAACAGACTCAGTCTCAATTCCACAAAAAGCCGCCCCGCCGGCATGTCGCACCTGTCACTAGATGCCGCGAGGGTAGAGAGTCGGGCGTCGCCAGCAGGTGAAACCCATGTGAAAAAAAGCTTAAGACCTGCCACAAGTCTTGTTACAGGATCTGTCCGACAAAAACCTTTCAGCTCTCGGGATTGCTGCCGATACAGGTCTGCAACACACCTTGCTGGCACCTAAAAACAACAATCTTCCAGCCAACTGACGATAAAGAAACACAACGTTCCTGGAGGAATTGTGATGAATAGCTGGTTCGGCAATATCAGCGTGAACCTGAAACTGGGCCTGGGATTCGGCCTGGTCCTGGCACTGACCTGCGTCTTGGCCCTGACTGGCTGGACGAGCCTGGGCGGGTTGATTGACCGCAGCAACTGGATGAGCGACATCACCCAGCTCAATGCCGGTCTGACTAAGCTGCGCGTGGTGCGCCTGCAATACATGCTGACCAACGGCGACGAAACCGCCGCGCAAAACGTCCAGACCACCCTCGACAGTTTTGTGACTCAGCAAACCGCTTTGCTGGGTAAATTCAAAAACCCTGAAAACGTCAAGATGCTCAAAGAGCAGGCCGCGATCATCGCCGCTTACCAGACGTCCCTGAACAAAATGCGCAGCGCCTACCGCACCGGTAACAGCGCCCGCGACGCCATGGGCAGCAACGCCGAGTCCGCCAGCACGCTGATCAACACCATCAGCACCCGCGTGCAGGACATGCCCCTGAGCGATCAGCGTTTCGAGCAGTTCCAGGCCATCACCCAGGCCAAGGAAGCGTTCATGCTGGCCCGCTACGAAGTGCGCGGCTACACCGCCAGCACCAATGCCGAGACCGAGCAGAAAGCCATCGGCCAACTGGACGCCGCCATCGCCAGCCTGAAGCCGCTGAACGTGCATTTCGCCGACACCCAGCAAGACGCCCTGCGTCAACTGGACACCGCGCTGACCAACTACCGCAGTGCCTTGATGGCTTACAAAACCGCCAGCACCGATGCCGTGCAGGCGCGTAAGGAAATGACCGACCAGGGCACCGCCATCGTTGACCTTAGCGACAAGCTCTATCAGTTCCAGATCGACCGTCGTGACATCGAAAGCGCCCAGGCTCGCACCTTGCAACTGATCAGCACCTTGCTGGCGTTGCTGGTCGGCGTGATCGCGGCCGTGGTCATCACCCGTCAGATCACCGGCCCGCTGCGCGACACCATGACCGTGGTCGATCGTATTGCCAGCGGCGACCTGACCCAGGACGTCAAAGTCACTCGCCGCGACGAACTCGGCGTGTTGCAGCAAGGCATCGGCCGCATGGGCGTGACCCTGCGGGACCTGATCAGCGGTATCCGCGACGGCGTCACCCAGATCGCCAGCGCCGCCGAAGAGTTGTCGGCCGTGACCGAACAGACGAGCGCCGGGGTCAACAGCCAGAAGATCGAAACCGATCAGGTGGCCACCGCAATGCACGAGATGACCGCCACCGTGCAGGAAGTCGCGCGCAACGCCGAAGAAGCTTCCCAAGCTGCCGCTGCCGCTGACGGCGAAGCTCGCGAAGGCGACAAAGTGGTCAACGAAGCCATCGCCCAGATCGAACGCCTGGCCACCGAAGTGGCGCGTTCCACCGAAGCCATGAGCGTGCTGCAACAGGAAAGCGACAAAATCGGCAGCGTCATGGACGTGATCAAGGCCGTGGCCGAACAGACCAACCTGCTGGCGCTCAACGCCGCGATCGAAGCGGCCCGCGCCGGTGAAGCCGGACGTGGTTTTGCCGTGGTGGCCGACGAAGTCCGTGGCCTGGCCCAGCGCACCCAGAAATCCACCGAAGAAATCGAAGGTTTGGTGGCCGGTCTGCAGAACGGCACCCAACAAGTGTCGGCGGTGATGAACAACAGCCGCACCCTGACCGACAGCAGTGTGGCCCTGACCCGCAAGGCTGGCCTTTCCCTGGAAAACATCACCCGCACGGTGTCGAACATCCAGTCGATGAACCAGCAGATCGCCGCGGCCGCCGAAGAGCAAAGCGCCGTGGCCGAAGAGATCAGCCGCAGCATCATCAACGTGCGCGACGTCTCCGAACAAACCGCCGCCGCCAGCGACGAAACCGCCAAATCCAGCGTTGAATTGGCGCGGTTGGGCGGTCAGTTGCAACAGATGGTCAGCCACTTCCGGGTCTGACACCTCAGACCTGATCGTTCCCACGCTCTGCGTGGGAATGCCTCAACGGACGCTCTGCGCCCGCTTCGGCAGGTGACGCGGAGCGTCACGGGCTGCATTCCCACGCGGAGCGTGGGAACGATCAACAGAACCATTCGCGAGCAAGCCCGCTCCCACACTGATTTGCGCCGTACCACGATCAAGTGGTCGACGCCGATCAACTGTGGGAGCGGGCTTGCTCGCGAAAGCGGTGGGTCAGTCAACATTTTCGTTGGATGTGGCGGCCTCTTCGCGAGCAGGCTCGCTCCCACAGTGGAGGGTGGAGGCGCACAAAATCTGTGATCGACATTGCCTCCTTTGTGGGAGCGAGCCTGCTCGCGAAGGCTATCTAACTAACAACCGAGAGCTTCGGTTGTTTTCCACCTTCAAACACTAATCGCATTCGTAAACACCAACCGATTCCCGAACGGATCGGTCACGGTCATGTCCTGGCTGCCCCACGGCATGGCCTGGATTTGCGGCTTGGCAAACATGTACTCCTTCGCAACCAATTGCTGCTGGAAGATTTCCAGTTCATCGGTCTCGATGCGCAGTGCCGAGCCGGGGGTGGCGTCGCCGTGGTGTTCGGACAGGTGCAGCACGCATTCGCCCCGGGAGACTTGCAGGTACAGCGGGAAGTTGGCTTCGAAGCGATGCTGCCAGTCGATCTTGAACCCCAGGAAGTCGACGTAGAACGCCACTGCCTTGGCTTCATCGAAGATCCGCAGGATCGGAGTGGTTTTGCCGAAGCTCATGGGGGTGCTCCCTGGTTGGAAAAGCCCAGCGTAGCTGGGCTGGATGTCAGCACTTCGGCTTGGCGGTGGCTTTCTTTAATCTCAGAGTGCCATCACGCCATAAAAGTCAAAAGATCGCAGCCTTCGGCGGCTCCTACAGGAGATCGCAATCCAATGTAGGAGCTGCCGAAGGCTGCGATCTTTTGATCTTAAAACCCCAAACGCAAATCCCCCTCCCGCGCCAGAAACCGCCCTTCCCTGCGCCCATTCGCCCGCCCATCCACATAACTCAGCACCCCGTTGACCCACACCCCGTCAATCCCTTCTGCCGCCCGCTGCGGGTCATGGAAGTCCGCCACGTCGCGAATGGTCAGCGGATCAAACAACACCAGGTCCGCCCAATAGCCTTCACGAATTTCGCCCCGTGCCTTCAGGCCAAAACGCGCCGCCGACAACCCGGTCATCTTGTGCACGGCGGTGTGCAGCGGAAACAGTCCCACATCACGGCTGAAATGTCCGAGCACCCGAGGGAACGCGCCCCACAAGCGTGGATGGGGAAACGGGTCTTCCGGCAGACCGTCGGAGCCAACCATCGACAACGGATGCGCGAGGATCCGCCGCACGTCCGCCTCGTCCATGCCGTAATACACCGCGCCCGCCGGTTGCAGGCGTCGCGCGGCGTCGAGCAGCGGCACACCCCATTCGGCGGCGATGTCGATCAAATCGCGGCCGCCCAACTCCGGATGAGGCGTGGACCAGGTGATGGTAATGCGATGGGCATCGGTGACTTGCTTGAGGTCCAGGGTCGAGGAACTCGCCGCGTAGGGATAACAATCGCAGCCCACCGGGTGGGTTTCCGCCGCGTGCTCAAGGGACGCCAACAGTTGCGGACTGCGGCCCCAGTTGCCGACGCCGGCACACTTGAGGTGGGAAACGATCACGGGTGATTTCGCATGACGGCCAATCCGGAACGCTTCGTCCATGGCCTCCAACACCGGTTCGAATTCACTGCGCAGATGAGTGGTGTAGACCGCGCCGAACGCCGTCAACTCTTCGGTCAGTTGCATGATCTCATCGGTCGACGCCGAGAACGCGCTCGCATACGCCAGGCCTGTGGATAACCCCAACGCGCCGGCCTCAAGACTTTCGCGCAGTTGCCCGCGCATCGCGCTGATTTCATCGGCGCTGGCGGTGCGAAACAGATCGTCGAGGTGGTTGCTGCGCAGCGCGGTGTGACCCACCAGCGCCGCCACGTTGAGCGTGGTGTTCGCCGCTTCGACCGCCGCGCGGTAATCGCGGAACGTCGGATAAACGAACGCCGCACGCGTGCCGAGCAGGTTCATCGGGTCCGGCGGATCGCCGCGCAAACTGACCGGCGAGGCGCTGATCCCACAGTTGCCGACGATCACCGTGGTCACGCCCTGGCTGAGCTTGGGCAGCATCTGTGGCTGGCGAATGACCACCGTGTCGTCGTGGGTGTGCACGTCGACAAAACCCGGTGCCAGCACCCGGCCAGCGGCGTCGATTTCTTCCTTGGCGCGGGCGTCGTGCAAGTCGCCGATACGCGCGATGCGGCCATCCAGTAACGCCACATCAGCGGGATAACCGGGGCGGTTGCTGCCGTCAATGATGAGGGCATTGCGGATCAGCGTGTCGTACAACATGTCAGTCTCCCTGCGTCAGCTCCTGCCTTTGATCAAATGGTGATCGAAGCCTTGCTCCACCAGATAACGCCAGGCGACCTGGACATCCTCGGGAATCACCTGCTCGGCCTGAAAGCCCAGGGAAGGGTAAACCATGATGCGGTGCACATCCCCGACCATTTCGTCGATCAGTCCCAAAACCCCGATCAGGTTGCTGACCTCGTCCGGAAAACTGAACGACGGCGCATCCACGCAAGCCTCAAGCTCCGGCCACTGAACGGGCAAAGTCAGCGCCACGCGGCGGATCGAGTTCGGCTTGGTCAGGAAAGTGGCGCGGCGTACCTGTGGAAACAACGCTTTGGCAAACGCGATGTTCTCGGCGAAGTTGGTGGCGCAAGACTCCAGGGTAAATTGATCCGCCGTCACCCCCAGCGCCATGGCCCGTTGCGCAAAAATATCGGCTTCGGTTCTTTCCCACAAATGCTTCGTCCAGTTTCCGGTGTTGCCGGTAAACAAAAGATGCGGGGCGACGCCGGTTTTCAGCAGCTCGCAGGCGTAATCGCAGACCCGCAGATCGTAGGACCCACAGACCACGATCAGCTCGCAATCACGCTGTTGGCGCCCCGCGCCGAGGAAGTCCCACAGCACCGTGGCGGATTGCAGTGTCGGCGTCATGAGCGGGCGAACCTCTGGGCAACCCGCCCACTGATAAACAGGCCGCCGTCCGCGTAAGCGTGCTCCCCCAGTTCGGTCAGCGAGACCGGAAGCACCGTGAAGTCCGCATGCAATTGCGCGGCGCCGTGGGCGGTCAACGTGTGATCGTCGCCGATGCCGATGCACAGCGCGCCGCTGCTGACGGCCGCCCGCACGCCGCTGACAGAGTCCTCGAACACCAGGCATTCATCGCTCTGCCGCTCCAGTTGCGCCGCCGCCAAGCGATAGGCATCGGGCGCCGGTTTGCCACTGCGTACATCGTCCCGGCAGATGATGCTGTCGAAGGTCGAGATCAGGTCGTGTTGCTGCAAGACGTTGTCCACACGCGCTCGCCAACTGCTGGTGACCAGCGCCAGGGGCACCGCGTACTCCTTGAGCTGCGCGATAAACGTCGCGACGCCCGGCACCAGCGCACAGGTCGAGACCTGCTCGATGGCATCGACTTCCTTTTTGATCATCAGGCGTTTCTGCTCGTCAAACTGACCGAACAGGGCCTGCAAGGTATGACCGCCGGGGCGACCGTGAATATGATCGTTGATAAACGCCTGGTCGACGGCCACACCGTGGTGCCGCGCGACGGTGGTCCAGGCGAATTCAATGACCTCGCGGGACTGGATAAGTACGCCATCCATATCAAAGCAGACGGCTGTAAACGTTCGTTGTGTCATGAGTTGAATTTCGCATCCTCTGATGAGCAATAAACGCCAGCACTGTGCCGATCAAGGCAAACAGCGCCATCACGTAGTAGGACCACTGCGGCTGTGTTTCGTACAAATAGCCGGCAAAAGGCGTGGCCAGGCCCATGGGCAGCGCAACGGCCAGGGAGTAATAAACGCCCTGGGTAAAGACCTGGATATCCTGCGGCGCATGGTCGCGAATAAACCGCATGATCGCCGAGTGATACGCGGCAAAACTCAGGGCGTGCAGACACTGCCCCAACAGAATCACCGACATCGCATCGCTGTTGGAAAACAACGCCCAGCGCAACGCCGCACACACACTGGAAAAGATCACGATGGACAACGGCGAGCAATACGACAGGACTTTATTCGAGAGCGCGAAATACGTGATTTCGGCAATCACCGCCACCGACCAAAACGCCCCGATGGACGCTGAAGAGTAGCCCTTCACACCCCAGCCGATAGACGCGGTGGAAAAATACAGGGTGTGGCTCAGTTGAATAAAACTGGCCGCCGCAATCGCGATCAACAGACTTTTTTGCGCGAACAGCGCTTTCCAGTCCGGTCGTTTGATCGTGCGACTGAGCGGTTGCAGATGCGCTCTGGACACCTGGCGCTTCAATCGCAAACAGGCCAGCGCGGTGAACAACATGCTCGCCGCAATCACAATCGGCACCCAGGATTGGCTGTACTGCGCGAACAACAAACCGCCGAGGGTCGAGGTCAGGATAAACGCCGAAGAGCCCACAGCTCGGACCCAGCCATAGTTCTGCAGCGCTTGTTTGTCACGCTTGAGCAGATAGGACTCGGACAAGGGCAGCACCACCATCCACAGCCCGCCAAACAGAACGCTCAGGCACACAAAGATCCACAGGTGCGCCGGCATCAAATAAAACAGCAACGTACAGAACGCCGCCGAGAACCCGAGAAAAGCCGCGAGACGCAATTGGTCCACGCGCCAATCGGCCACGTAAGTAATAAACACCCCGGTAAACACCTGGGGCCAATAAGCCGCCGCAATCAGCAAGCCTATCTGGCTGGCGCTGAACCCCAGGGAATCCAGCCACGTCGGCCAGAACGGATAGATGATCCCTTCTGCCGCAAAGAATCCGAAAAAGATTAAATACATTGACTAACCATACGCTCGAAACTCCTTATCAGGGCTCCTGAGGAGCCCTGAAAACATCCATGCATTACTCGAAGCGTTGCTGGGTGAAACTGTTTTTACCTTTGCGCCAGACGATCAGCGATTCGCTCATCACCACCAGATCGACCATCCCTTCCTTCAACGCATCCAATGCATCCTGGGAAGAACACACGATCGGTTCTTCATGACGGTTGAACGAGGTGTTGATCAACGCCGCCTGACCGGTCTTGTCGTACCAGGCATTCAACAAACGGTGCATGAACGCGTCGCCTTGCGGGCGGATAATCTGCGGCCGGGCCGTGCCATCGATATGCACCACCGCCGGGCTCGCCTCGCGAAACTGCGGATGACAATCGTAGGTCATGGTCATGGTGTCCGCCGCCACCTGATCCTCTTCCCAACCCACATAACACGCCGGTGCCTGCTCAATGGCCGTGACCGGGCCGAACGGCATGAACTCGGTGCGGTGCATGCGCTTGTTGAGCCAGTCGTTCACCTCGGCGTCCTGGGCGTGATAGACGATGCTGCGGTTGCACAGCGAACGCGGCCCGAATTCCATCTTGCCCTTGAACATGCCCAGTACCTGGTTCTGCGCCAAGGCGTCGGTCAGGACCTCGATGATGTTCGACGGCGTGAAGTAACCGAGTTCAGGGTAGTCGCGAATGATCAGGTTGATGTTCTGCGAAACGCTGCGCGACTCCGGCCCGAGGGTCATCGCCGGGTTCTTGAAGCGGGTGCCGTTTTGCAGATAGGCCGCCCCAACCGCAGCGGCCAGCGCCAGTCCGCCATCGCCCATGCACGGCAGCACATAGACGTTTTTCACCCCGGGAATCTCGCGCAGGCGCTGATTGAGTTTCACGTTGCCGAACACGCCACCAGCCAGGCACAGGTTGGTGCTGCCCCGTTGGGCCAGGTGATGGGTGACCGTCGCCACCAGCAGGTCTTCGGTGTGACGCTGTACCGCCGCGGCGATATCTTCCGGGGGTTCCCGGGCGAAGAGGGTTTCCAGCGGTTCGCTGTAGTGGTTGTAGGACGGCAGGAACAGATCGCCGCAGCACGCCTTGATGCGCCCGTCTTCAAAACGGATCATCTGCTGCATCACCCCCAGCAGTTTTTGCGGATCGCCAAACGCCGCCAGGCCTGTGACTTTGCCTTCATGTCGGTTGGGTTTGTAACCCAGCAAATGGGTAATCCGGCCGTAAAAATAACCCAGGCTGTCGATGCTGGTTTCACGCTGCAACACGGTGGTTTCGGTCGGGCTGTACCAGGTCACGGTCAGGGACTGGAAATCGCCGCGCCCGTCGCACGTCAGGGTCAGCGCTTCATCAAACGGTGAGCAGACATACGCACCGAGGGCGTGGCATTCATGGTGGTCAATGTAATAAGCCTTGCCGGTCAAACCATTGGCCGAAATGTATTCGTCAAACTCGGCGCGTTTTTCTTTATCGTTTCTTACTTCATCGGTTACGCGCTGGCGGAACTGCGCAAGTCCCTGGGGATTATTCCTGACCTCTTCAACGATACGATCGAAATACAACTCCAGGTGTTTATCCGCACTGAAACCGGCGTTCCATCCGTAGGCCACATAATCGACATCTTCCAGCGATACGCCCGCTTGGCTCAATACAAACTCAATGGACTTTTCGGGCCAGATCTTATGATCTTTGATGCGGGTAAAACGCTCTTCACTGACCGCCGAGAGAATCTGACCATCACGTACCAGGCAGGCACCCGACAAATCATTGTTAGTAATGCCTAAAATGATCATAACTACTCCTTGTTCTTGCCAATTCCAGTGATGACTGTGCCCACGCTCGATGAGCGCGGCGCTCTAGCCTGGGCTTATGGACGGATTAACGGCATCAAGGGCCGAACGTCATAAAGATTGAAGAGGCGAAGTCATTTGATTCGCCCGGGATATGCCTTTACGAGAAGACATCAAGAGTGTGTAGTGCCATCGCAAAGTCCTTTTGCAAAAAAAGTCCACGGACATTGACCTGTTTATCCGGCTGTATGCCTGAGTAACAAGTTGGCTGTGTTTGTCCGGGTAACAGACTAGTAGGAAATTTCCGAACAGCCTCATACAGCTTCAACTAAAAATTAAATATCGCTGCATGTAAAAATTAAATAACCCTTTAACCTCCCCTGTACGCGGGGACTTGGACGACAGAAAAATAATATTTCACCGGGCACAAAAAAGCCCGCCGACGAGCATATTGCTCATCGGCGGGCCACGTTCTGGAACTTATAAAAGCATCAGCGGGCGTCTACATCACACCATTTCGTGCAAGATCCACTCGGTCACTGAAGTACGCTTTGGCGCCCAACCCAGCAGTTCACGGGCATGTTTGCCACGCACCCGGCTGTTGGAACCCAAACCGTAGTTGGACATTTCATAACCCCACTCGGCTTCGGCATCCTTGAGCGGCCAGTCTTGCGGCTCGCCGAGGTTCAGGGCTTTCGCCATCGCGGTGGTCATGTCGATGAACGACGACTCACCGCTTTCGACGAAGTAGAACGTGCCCGGGATGTTTTTGGTCAGCGCCAGCAAGTACAGGGCGACGACGTCTTCAATGTGCACGTTGGACCAGATGTTCTGGCCCGTGCCGACATGGCGGACCACACCGCTTTTGCGCGCCTGTTTCAGCAGACGCGGCAATTGCACGCTGTCGCGTTTGACGCCCAGGCTGTGGCCGTAGATCAGGGTGTTACAGATGACGGCCGAGTTCACCCCGTCCTTCGCGGCGGCGAGGATCAGGTTATCGATGGCTACGCGGGCAGCCTTGTCGACGGTGGGTTCCGGCAGATTGTCTTCGTAGTAGATGACATCGCTGGATTTACCGCCCGACGCATCACCGACGATGCTCGAACCGCTGGTGTGCAGGAACACTTTGTTGGAGCCGCGAAGCGCATTGAGCAAGGCTTCCACGGCGGCGCGATGGTCGCTGCTGGCGGCGTTAATCACGGCGTCGGCGGCGCGGGCCTGGTCAGTCAGCAATGCGCTGTCATCCAGGGTGCCAATGACCGGGGTGATGCCCAGCGCAGTCAGTTCCTGGGCTTGTTCGGCGCTGCGCACCAGACCGGTGACGTTATGGCCGGCGCGGACCAGGCCCGTGGCGATCGAGCCGCCGATAAAACCGGCGGCGCCGGTAACGAATACGTTCATGGAGAAACTCCCTGCGTTAATAAGTGATGCAACGAGTATCAACGACCGATCCCTGTCGAAAAATCCCCGGTGGCCCAATTCACTCTTGCGCAGGGATCACGAATCAGCCTTTGAAATCCGAGTTCGCGTACACCGCCAATTTGCCCTGGATAAAGTCCAGGAAGCACTGGATGCGCAGGGCCAGTTGCGAGTTACGGTAGTACACCGCGTTGATCGGCTGACGATAACCACTGTTGAAATCCGCCAGTACAGCCTTGAGGCGCCCGGCGCGGAGGTCGTCGTTGGTCATGAAATCCGACAGGCAAGCGATGCCTTGGCCTGCCAGCGCCAAGTGCCGCACGGTCTCGCCGCTGGAGGCATTGATTGCCGCGTTGATCGGCCAGCGATCGCCGTGTACATGCCGCAGCGGCCATTGGTTGAGGCCTTCGTTCTGGGTGAAGCCGATCAGCGTGTGATCGTTGAGGTCGGCGAC
Source organism: Pseudomonas sp. NPDC096950 (assembly GCF_044762525.1). Classification (NCBI taxonomy): domain Bacteria; kingdom Pseudomonadati; phylum Pseudomonadota; class Gammaproteobacteria; order Pseudomonadales; family Pseudomonadaceae; genus Pseudomonas; species Pseudomonas sp. NPDC096950. Next base: position 47,911 of record NZ_JBIWEL010000032.1, read on the forward strand.
AGCGGTGGGTGTGCCGTGCTGCTCGAGATAGGCCGGGCTGGCGAGGATGTGCAACGGACTGCAACCCAGGGAGCGCGCATGCAATGTCGAATCCGCGAGCGTGCCGATGCGAATGGCGATGTCGGTGCTTTGTTCCAGCAGGTCAATGATCAGGTCGTTGCTGTTGAGTTCGAGCTGGATGTCCGGGTAGAGACGGCGGAACTCATCGATGTACGGCACGATGGCGTGCAGCATGAACGGCGACGCGGCGTTGATCCGCAGGCGTCCGGACGGGGTTTGCTGGCGGGAATTGAGGCGTTCTTCGAGCTCCTCCATCTGATCGAGAATCCGCTTGGCGTGCTCGAAGAAATACTTGCCCTCCTCGGTCAGGTCCATACGCCGGGTGGTGCGATTGATCAGCGTGGTGTCGAGTTTGGCTTCCAGGCGCGACAACGTGCGGCTGACCGCCGACGGCGTTTGCCCGACCTGCTCGGCCGCAGCCGAGATCGACCCGCATTCAATCACGCAGACGAAAATCTGCAATTCATCGGATCTGGCTTTCACGTGGGTCCCTTATCGATTGTCCTGCGCAATTCTACTGTGGCATAGCACAACCCTTTGTGGGAGCGGGCTTGCTCGCGAAAGCGGTCTTACAGTCGACATGGATGTTGAATGTGACGGCCTCTTCGCGAGCAAGCCCGCTCCCACAGGTTCTGCGCTGTTGCAGATTCAGGCTTTCGATAGTAGCTGAGCGTTACGCCTTGAGGCCAAACACCTCAGTCAAATGCTGCTCATACCGCTTCACATCGCCTTCGATGTCCGGGCGTTTCATCACGTCCACGCACAGGAAGGTCGGCAAACCGGTCATGCCGAGGAAGGTGTTGGCCTTGTGGAACGGGAAGTACACCGCGTCCACGCCTTTGGCTTCGAAGAAGTCGGTCGGGTCGTCGAAGGCTTGCTGCGGTGCGTTCCAGGTCAGGGACAACATGTATTGCTTGCCCTGCAACAAACCACCGCTGCCGTACTTTTGCGACGCGTCGGAACGGGTGCGTCCATCGCTGGCGTAGAGGCTGCCGTGGCCTTCGGTGAAGACTTCGTCGATGTACTTTTTCACGGTCCACGGCGCGCCCATCCACCAGCCCGGCATCTGGTAAATGATCACGTCGGCCCAGACAAACTTGGCGACTTCTTCAGCGAGGTCGTAGCCCTCGTCGATGAACGTAGTCTTCACATCCAGACCGCCGCGATCCAGCACGCTGAGCGCGGTGTCGTGCAGGGTGGTGTTATAGCGGCCATCGGAGTGGGCGAACTTTTTGCCGCCATTGAGCAAGAGGACTTTTTTCATGGGAGGTCTCGGAAGATGGGAATTCGATGGCGGCAGAGTAGCGATCCGCCTCGCGCGGAATAAGCGCCGAATTCACAAAATTCATTTGACCAGAACGCACGAATCGAAAGGCGATTGTTGCCATAGACTTGCGCCGATTCTTAACCTGGAAGGAGATTTCGATGAGTGAAGTGCAAGGTTTCATCCTGATGGCCAAGACCCGACCGGAAAAAGCCGAGGCTTTCGAAGCGTTCTTTCGCGCCTACGTCGAGCCTAGCCGCAGCGAGCCCGGTTGCATCGAGTACCACATGCTGCGCGACCAGCAGGACCCGACGCTGTTTATCTTTTATGAGATCTGGGCGTCCCAGGCGCATCTGGACGTGCACTCGAACCTGCCGCACATGAAGCTGTTCCGCGATCAGCGCATGGATTATCTGGAGCGGGATTTCGACATCCGCGCCATCGACATGCTCAGTCCGTCATCGGCTAGCCGCTGATCAGCAAGTGGCCGCCGAGCACGCCGAGGCCAATGAAGAACACGCGCTTGAACAACACGGCGCTGATCCGCTGACGCAACCATTGCCCCAGCAACATGCCGAGCACCGCCGGGATCAGCGCCAGCAGCGAAGCGCTCAGCTCGCCACCGCCGAGGGCGCCACGCCAGAACAGGCCGGCAGCGAGCGCCAGGGTCGAAACGGTGAACGACAGCCCTAGTGCCTGCACCAGTTCATCCTTGTTTAAACCCAGCGCTTGCAGGTACGGCACCGCCGGAATCACGAACACGCCGGTGGCCGAGGTGATGACGCCCGTCAGCACGCCGCAGACCGGTCCGAGCCAACGTTCAGAACGGCTGCCCACCCGCAAGGACGGCAGCAACAGCCCGCTCAAGGCATACAGCAACAACGCCGCGCCCAATCCCCGCACCACCCAATGACCACCGGCCATGCCGATCCACAACGTGCCGGCGCCGGTGCCGATGAAAATCGCCAGCAGCATGGGCCACAGGAGTTTGATCAGCCCTTGCAAGTGGCCGCCGAATGCCAGTTGCCAGACGTTGGTCAGGGTCGCGGGGATGATCAGCAGCGCGGCAGCCTGCGACGGCGCCATAGCCAGACCGAGCAGGCCCATGGCGATGGTTGGCAGGCCGAGGCCGATCACGCCCTTGATCATGCCGGCGAGGAGGAATGTGGCGATGACCAGTATCGACAGGGCCAGGCCGAGGTTTTGGTAGAACGTGGCGAGAGTATTCATGAGGCTATCCTGCGCCCGGGCGGTGGGGTTGGAAATCTGCCATATACTGAGGGTGCCTCTTGTTTTGCGAGAGGCTTGATGAATTCGTCATGGTCACTGGCGCCTTCGCGAGCAAGCCCGCTCCCACAAGGAGACCGCGTTCCCCTGTGGGAGCGGGCTTGCTCGCGAAGGCGTCCGCCCAGACACCCCACATCCATAGGCTGCCACGATGCACTTCGACCTCACCGACCTGCGTCTCTACCTCAACGTCCTCGACACCGGCAACATCACCGCCGGTGCCAGCCGCAGTCATTTGTCCTTGGCCGCCGCGAGCGCACGCATTCGCGCCATGGAAGCCTCGCTGGGCATCGATTTTCTGGAGCGTGGCCGTCGCGGCGTCACGCCAACGCCCGCCGGTAAAGCCCTGGCGCAACACGCCAGGGTGCTGCTGCAACAAGCCGAGCGCATGCAGCAGGACCTCGCCGACTATGCCCAAGGCGTCAAAGGCCAGGTGCGGTTGCTGTGCAACACCACGGCGATCACCGAATACCTGCCGGAGTTGCTCGCGGATTTCCTGCGCGAGCACCCCAACCTCGACATCGACCTGCAAGAATTGCCCAGCACCCGCATCACCCATGCCTTGCGCCAGGGAGCGGCAGACCTCGGCATCGTTTCCGACGCCGTGGACACCGACGACCTACAGACCCGCCCCTTCCGCGACGATCCGCTGGTACTGATACTGCCCAATGACCACCCTTTGTCTGACGCCAGCGAAGTCAGTTTCAGCGACACCCTGCACCACGATTACGTCGGCCTCGGCGCCAACAGCGCATTAGCGGTGTATCTGGAGGAACAAGCCCTGCACGCCGGCCTGCGCATGCAAATCCGCATCCGCGCCGACGGCTTCGACGGCGTGATGCGCATGGTCGCCCACGGCGCCGGGCTGGCGATTGTGCCGCGTGCAGCGGTCCAGCGCCGGGCCGGCGATCAATCGTTCAAAAGCGTTGCCTTGAAAGATGACTGGGCCCAGCGAAAACTGCTGCTATGCGCCCGCTCATTCCCCCACCTGCCCGGTTACGCCCGGGCCTTGCTCGAGGCGTTGCTCGCGGAGTGAAGCAGGCTTGGCCGTTCTGAAAAACAGTCCATACACCGCCGAGAGAATCAGCAAGAACGGCACCCCGAACACCAGCGTCATCTTGAACGCCTCGGTGAAGTAGGTGGTGATCATCACCGCCGCCATCAGCACCAGCCCCAACAAGGTGCTGTAGGGAAACAGGCGCATGCGGAAGGACAGCTTTCGCTCACCGTGGCGTTGGTGATAACGCCGGAAACAGTAGTGGGTCAGGAAAATCATGAACCAGGTGAAAATGGCGCCGAACATCGAGATCGCCATCATCAAGGTGAAGGAGCTTTCCGGGTACAGGATGTTGAGCAAAGTGGCGAGGGCGATGCCCGAACTCGACAGCAGCAAGGCATTCAGCGGGATGCCGCTCTTGCTCAACACGCCCATCGATCTGGGTGCATAACCACCACGGGAAAGGCTGAACATCATGCGCGTGGTGATGTAGAGCTGGCTGTTCATCGCCGACAATGCCGCGATCAGAATCACGAAATTCATCACCCCGGTGGCGCCGGGAATCCCGATGGTTTGCATCACCGTGACGAACGGGCTCTGAGCGTGGCCGGCCTGGACCCACGGCACGATGGCCAGCATCAGCGCCAGGGTCAGCAGGTAAAACACCACCAGCCGCACGATGGTCGCGCGAAAGGCCTTCTTCACCGCTTGCTCCGGGTCCTGCGCTTCCCCCGCCGCCACGGCGATCATTTCCACGCTCAGGTAGCTGAAGATCGACACGATCACCCGCGACCCACATGCCTTGCAGGCCATTGGGGAAAAACCCGCCATGGGCGGTGTAGTTGTGTAGGCCGTATTCCGGGTTGCCGGAGCCGAAGACCACATACACCGCGAGGATGATAAAGCCGACAATCGCGCCGATCTTGATGGTCGAGAACCAATACTCGAAGGTGCCGAAGGTCTTCACGCTGATCGCGTTAAGCACAATCAGGATGCTGGAGAACGACACGATCCAGATCCATTCCGGCACGTTGGCAAACCAGTACTTCATGTACATCGCCACCGCCGTCACTTCCGTACCGACCGCCAGCACAATCGCGGCCCAATAGGCGTAACGCACCAGAAACCCGGCCAACGGGCTGACATAGAATTCGGCATAGGCGCCGAACGAACCCGAGGTCGAATGGGCCACGGTCATCTCTGCCAGGCACCCCATCAACAGCAAGGTAATGACGGCACCAATGGCGTAGCTCAGCAGCACGCTCGGCCCGGCATAACCAATGGCGTAGGCACTGCCCATGAACAGCCCGGTGCCGATCGCGCCACCGATGGCGATCATGCTCATCTGGCCTGAAGTGAGTTGACGCCGCAGGCCTTGCTCACGTTTGGAGATGCTTTCAAAACCGCTTTTATCGGTCATTTTTCCAGTCTCTGGATATTGTTTTTATTGAATGGAACGAGTCACGGGAAAAGCAGGCCGGACATATCAGGTAACGCTGTGGCGAATCTGGAATTGCGCTTGCGCCCAGGTTTTCTGATCAAGGATTTCACCAAGAATCTGCACCGCGTCCCAGACTTCGGTGAAGGTGGTGTACAGCGGGGTAAAACCGAAGCGCATGATCCGTGGCTCGCGGTAGTCACCGATCACACCACGGGCGATCAACGCCTGGACCACCGCATAACCTTCGGGATGTTCGAAGCTGACATGACTGCCACGCTTGGCATGTTCACGCGGGGTGATCAGGGTCAGTTCGTGCGCGGCGCAGCGTTGCTCGACCAGTTGAATGAACAGGTCCGTCAGGGCCAGGGATTTGTGGCGCAGGCTGGCCATGTCGGTCTGGGCAAAAATATCCAGGCCGCATTCGATCATCGCCAACGAGGTGATCGGTTGCGTGCCGCACAAGTACCGCGCGATGCCGCTGCTCGGCTCGTAGCCAGGCTCCATGGCGAACTGTCGCGAATGCCCGAACCAGCCAGACAACGGCTGCGCCACCAGATCACACAACGCGGGCGACACCCAGACAAACGCCTGGGAACCGGGACCGCCATTGAGGTATTTGTAGGTGCAGCCAATCGCGTAATCGGCGCGCGCCTGATGCAGATCAACCGGCACCGCGCCCGCCGAATGCGCCAGGTCCCAGATCGCCAGCGCACCGCATTCGTGGGTCAGCGCAGTCAGGGCCTGCATGTCGTGCATGTAGCCGGTTTTGTAGTTGACGTGGGTGAGCATGACCACGGCGGTGTCCTGGTCAATCGCTTGCGGCAACTGCTCGGGGCTGTCGACCAGCCGCAAGGTGTAACCCTGTTGCAGCATGTCGGCCAGGCCTTCGGCGATGTACAGGTCGGTGGGGAAGTTGCTGGATTCGGTGACGATCACGCGCCGCGTCGGCGACCGGGTCGCCTGCACCCGCAGGGCGGCGCTGAGCACTTTGAACAGGTTGATCGAAGTCGTGTCGGTGACCACCACTTCACCGTCACGCGCACCAATCAGTCCGGCCAGGCGATTGCCCAGGTGTTCGCAAAGGTCGCGCCAGCCCGCACTGTTCCAACTGCGAATCAGGCCATTGCCCCACTCCTCGGCGATCACCTGTTGAGCCCGCGCCAACGCAGCCACCGGCCGCGCACCCAGCGAGTTGCCGTCGAGATAAATCACCCCTTCGGGCAGTGCAAATTGCTGACGCAGTGGCGCGAGCGTGTCCTGGGCATCCAGGGCCAGGCAATCGTTTCTTGAGGTCATTGAGTGTCCTGTTTTTTCAAAGAGGTGCGGTCCAGGAAGGTCGTCAGCGCACCTTCGCGATGCAGAAATAATGAACGAAGCCCTGGAGAATTTTCGTGCAAAGTGGGTGACCGTAAGGTAGTTATCTCGCAGAAAATTCGAATGCCACCCCATAAAACGCGGATTTCTTCAATCATGAATCTCGACCCCACAGACCTGCGAATCCTGCATCACCTGCAACAGGACGGCCGTATCAGCAACCAGGAATTGGCCGAGAAAGTCGCCCTCTCGCCGTCGGCCTGTCTGCGCCGTTTGCGCCTGCTGGAAAGTGAAGGAATCATCACCGGTTATCGCGCGGTGCTGAGTGCCGAACGGCTGGGAATCGAACTGGAAGCCATCGTCCATGTGTCGTTGCGACAGGACGTCGAGGATTGGCACGAGACGTTTATCAAGAAGGTCCAACTGTGGCCCGAAGTGGTCACCGCTTATGTGATTACCGGGGCGAGCAACTATGTACTGCGGGTCCAGGCGCGCAACCTCAAGCACTTCTCGGATTTCATCGTCAACCAGCTCAACCGCACCTCGGGCGTCACCGATATCCGCTCCGAAATCGTCCTGCAGAAAATCAAGGAGCGTGAGGAGTTGCTGGATCTGGTGGTGCGCAAGTAAGGGCCGCCGCCCTCAGAAACCACGCATGCGGCGGGCTTCGTTACGCTGCAAGGTCATGCTCGGGGATTCGTCGAACAACTTGCGGTACTCCACGGAAAAACGCCCGAGGTGCGTGAAGCCCCAGCTCAGGGCGATCTCGGAAATATTGCGCGCAGAACCGAGCTCGAGAATGTCCTGACGCACGGCGTTCAAACGGTACTTTTTCAGGTACACCATCGGCGACAGGGCGAAGTACTTTTTGAAGGCTTCGAACAACTTGAACCGTGACACCCCGGCCGCCGCTTCGATGTCCTCAAGATGCAGCGCTTCCCGGGCGTTGTCGTGGATGTATTGCCTGGCCCGGATCAGATAATGCGGCAACTTCACGCCCAGCACGTTGCGCAGTTCTTCGGAGTAATTGTTCGGCTGGGCGAGGATCAAGCCTTTGATCAGGGAGCTCTCGATATCCCGGGTGAACGCCACCTGTTCGTACAATTCGCTGCTGCGCTCCAGCTCCTCGATGAAGTAACGCGCCATCCGCCACCATGAGGCCGATGCCCCTTCGACCGCGTCCATCACCGATTCAAAACGCAGCGGCGCATCCAGCGGCCGCTGCAACATACCTTCAAGGGATTCGCTCATGGCAGCGCGGGTGATCACCACCTGGACCTTGCGGCAATCGCCGGAGATCGCCAGCACCTGGTTTTCGTTCGGAGAAATGATCACGCCTTGATCGCGATTGGACTTCAACACGCAGCCGTTCTTGCTCAACTCCTGCTCGCCCACCAGCGGCAAACTCAGGCTGTAGCTGCTGAAGTGTTCGGCGTCTTCGATGTCGACGGTGACATCGGTGCCGTATTCGATCGTGCCCAACGTGGTGGCCATCGACTTGAACACGTTGGCGCTGTGATGAAAGCGGATCCGTTCGGGAGTCGCGGTCACCAGACGATGAGGCCCGCAGATGCCGGACATCCAGGTCCTTGCACCCTCAAGGTCAAAACGATCGATACGAATATCGCGAAACTGCGGATCCGTTTTGCTATTCATCACGGTGCACTCACGGCTATTTTTCTGCGCGCTCTGACGGCGCGTATACGGCTTGAAAACAGCAAGTTCCAAGCCACAACAGCGCGGGCCCAACCCAGCGGATAGCAATCGCCAACTAAGTGGATAAAGCCGTCGCTTTACCCGTTGGCCGCGTCCTCGCTCAGCACACCACGCCCCACAAACAGTACCTGAATGCCGCAAACAGGTGCGCCCGTCTATCGCCTGGTGCGCGGGTTTGGGAAGTCGGCTCCCAGCATGTTACGGGTTGTTACCCGCCAATTTTATGGACTGCCTTCGCCGACTAACCGGATAGACCCCTGCCCGCCCCGCTCCCTCTAATGAACGCTACCGATTGGCCCGAATAAAAAGAGGTACAGACCCATGAGTGGCGAAAAAAACGTCGAGCAGTGGAAAGCGTTTATTGAAGGCTGCGTGGACTTTCGTCCGGCAGACGGCGTGTTCCGGATCGCCCGGGACATTTTCACCGAGCCGCAGTTGTTCGATCTGGAGATGGAACTGATCTTCGAGAAGAACTGGATTTACGCCTGCCATGAAAGCGAGCTGGCCAACAATCACGATTTCGTCACGATGCGCGCCGGCCGCCAGCCCATGATCATCACCCGCGATGGCGACGGCCAGCTCAACGCACTGATTAACGCCTGCCAGCATCGCGGCACGACCCTGACCCGCGTCGGCAAGGGCAACCAGTCGACCTTCACCTGCCCGTTTCATGCCTGGTGCTACAAGAGCGACGGCCGCCTGGTGAAGGTCAAGGCGCCCGGCGAATACCCCGAAGGTTTCGACAAGGCCACACGCGGCCTGAAGAAAGCGCGCATCCAGAGCTACAAGGGTTTTGTGTTTATCAGCCTCGATGTGCACGCCGATAACAGCCTCGAACACTTCCTCGGCGACGCCAAGGTGTTCTTCGACATGATGGTGGCCCAGTCGCCGACCGGTGAGCTGGAAGTGTTGCCCGGCAAGTCGGCGTACACCTACGACGGCAACTGGAAACTGCAAAACGAAAACGGCCTGGACGGCTATCACGTCAGCACCGTTCACTATAACTACGTGGCCACCGTACAGCACCGCCAGCAGGTCAACAGCGAAAACGGCAACACGGCCAGCGGCACCCTGGACTACAGCAAACTCGGCGCCGGCGACGCCAACACCGATGACGGCTGGTTCGCGTTCAACAATGGCCACAGCCTGTTGTTCAGTGACATGCCGAACCCCGCGGTGCGTTCCGGCTACGCCACGATCATGCCGCGCCTGATCGAAGAGCACGGCCAGGAAAAAGCCGAGTGGATGATGCATCGGCTGCGCAACCTGAACATCTATCCGAGCCTGTTTTTCCTCGATCAGATCAGCTCGCAACTGCGCATCATCCGCCCGGTGGCCTGGAACAAAACCGAGATCATCAGCCAGTGCCTGGGAGTTAAAAACGAATCGGACGCGGATCGGGAAAACCGCATTCGCCAGTTCGAAGATTTCTTCAACGTGTCCGGTCTCGGCACGCCGGATGACCTGGTGGAGTTCCGCGAAGCCCAGCGTGGTTTCCAGGCGCGCCTGGAGCGCTGGAGCGATATTTCCCGTGGCAGCCACCGTTGGGCCACCGGCGCCACACCCAACAGCGAGTCCATCGGCATCGCACCCGCCATGACCGGCACCGAATTCACTCACGAAGGGCTTTACGTCAACCAGCACAGTCACTGGCAGAAATTCCTGCTCAATGGCCTGGACGCGAAATCCCTGAAACTCCGTGAGGTGTGAACATGAATGCGCAATTGCAGTACCAGATCGAGCAGTTTTTCTACCGCAAATCCGAACTGTGCGATGCCCAGGAGTGGGACGCCTACATCAGCCTGTTCGACGAGCACAGTGAATTTCACTTGCCGCAATGGGACTCGGAGCACATCTACACCCGCGACCCGAAACGCGAAATGTCGTTGATCTACTACCCCAACCGTTCGGGGCTGGAAGACCGGGTATTCCGCCTGCGTACCGGCAAGTCCGCCTCATCGACGCCGATGCCGCGCACCTTGCACCTGATCAACAACGTGCGGATCAGCGAACTCGACGGAGGTGAGCTGGAGGTGCGCCTGAACTGGCACACCTTGTTCTATCGCCTGGCCACGTCCGAGCAGTTCTACGGTCGCGCGACCTATCACCTCAAGCCCCACGCCGACAGTTGGCTGATCACCCGCAAGCATGTGCTGCTGCTCAACGACACCATCAATTCGGTGCTCGATTTCTACCACCTCTGACACCTGGAGACCGGGCATGAACCATAAGGTCGCGTTCAGCTTTGCCGATGGCAAAACGCTGTTCTTTCCCGTGCAACCCAACGAAATACTGCTCGACGCCGCCCTGCGCAACGGCATCAACATTCCCCTGGATTGCCGCGAAGGCGTCTGCGGAACGTGCCAGGGTCGCTGTGAATCGGGGGATTACAGCCAGGATTATGTGGATGAGGAAGCGCTGTCCAGCCAGGACCTGCAACAACGCAAAATGCTTACCTGCCAGACCCGGGTGAAGTCCGATGCGGCGTTCTATTTCGATTTTGCTTCCAGCCTGTGCAATGCTGCTGGCCCCGCGCAGCTCAGTGGAACGGTCACCGAAGTCCGGCAAGTCTCAGCCAGCACCGCGATCCTGCATCTGGACCTTGGCCCGACCAACCCGCTGGACTTTCTGCCGGGGCAGTACGCCCGATTGCTGATCCCGGGGACTGAAAGCAAGCGTTCCTATTCGTTCGCCAACCGGCCGGGCAATCAACTGCAATTCCTGATTCGCCTGTTACCCGACGGCGTGATGAGCAATTACATCCGCGAACGTTGCCAAGTGGGGGACAGCATCGGGCTGGAGGCACCGCTGGGCGCCTTTTACCTTCGTCACGTGGCCAAACCGCTGATCCTGGTGGCGGGCGGTACCGGGCTTTCCGCGCTGCTGGGCATGCTCGATGAACTGGCCGAGCGTGGGTGCCCGCAACCGGTGCATTTGTACTACGGCGTGCGCGACGCTGCCGATCTGTGCGAACAGGCACGCATCGAGGCCTATGCCGAACGCATTCCCGGGTTTCGCTACACCGAAGTGGTGAGTAATCCGTCGCCGCAATGGACGGGCAAGCGCGGCTACATTGCCGAACATTTCGATATCAGTGAATTGCGCGATGCACCGGCCGATATGTATGTCTGCGGGCCTCCGCCGATGGTCGAATCGATCAAGAGCTGGCTGCAATCCCAGGCCCTGGACAGCGTTCACCTGTATTACGAAAAATTTACCGAGAGTAATATCTGACGCTTCAAATCAGGCCTGACAACAATAACCAGAAGGGAACGAGATGGCGGATGAAATCTTGCAACAGGGCACGCTCAAGCGAGGGTTGAAAAATCGCCATATTCAACTGATCGCCCTGGGCGGAGCGATTGGCACCGGGCTGTTCCTGGGCTCGGCCGGCGTGCTCAAGTCGGCGGGGCCGTCGATGATTCTTGGCTATGCGATTGCCGGCTTCATTGCCTTTTTGATCATGCGCCAACTGGGCGAGATGATTGTCGAAGAGCCGGTGGCCGGCTCCTTCAGTCACTTCGCCCACAAATACTGGGGCGGTTATGCCGGGTTTCTGTCCGGTTGGAACTACTGGGTGCTGTATGTGCTGGTCGGCATGGCCGAACTGACGGCCGTCGGAAAATACGTGCAGTTCTGGTGGCCGGAGATCCCCACCTGGGTCAGCGCGGCGGTGTTCTTTGTGCTGGTCAACCTGATCAATACGATGAACGTCAAAATCTTCGGCGAGATGGAATTCTGGTTTGCGATCATCAAGGTCGTGGCCATCATCGGCATGATCGTCCTGGGTTGCTACATGCTGTTCAGTGGCTCGGGTGGTCCGCAAGCCTCGGTGAGCAACCTGTGGAGCCACGGCGGTTTCTTCCCCAACGGCACCAACGGTTTGCTGATGTCGATGGCGTTCATCATGTTTTCCTTCGGTGGCCTGGAGCTGGTCGGTATCACCGCCGCTGAAGCCAGCGAACCGAGGAAGGTCATCCCGAAAGCGATCAATCAGGTGGTTTATCGCGTGTTGATCTTCTACGTCGGCGCACTCACCGTCCTGCTTTCGCTGTACCCATGGGATCAACTGCTGCAAACCCTCGGCGCGTCCGGCGATGCGTATAGCGGCAGCCCATTCGTGCAGATTTTCTCCCTGATCGGCAGTGATGTGGCGGCGCAGATCCTCAACTTCGTGGTGCTGACGGCGGCGCTCTCGGTCTACAACAGCGGCGTCTACTGCAACAGCCGCATGCTCTACGGCCTGGCCGAACAGGGTGATGCACCGAAGTCGCTGATGAAGCTGAACAAACAGGGTGTGCCATTGCGCGCGCTGGGTATCTCGGCGCTGATCACGATGTTGTCGGTGCTGGTTAATTACCTCGCGCCCCATGAAGCGCTGGAGTTGCTGTTCGCCCTGGTGGTCGCCTCGTTGATGATCAACTGGACGCTGATCAGCCTGACTCACCTGAAGTTTCGCAAAGTCATGGGTCAGCAAGGCATCGTGCCGAGCTTCAAGTCGTTCTGGTTTCCCTTCAGCAACTACCTGTGCCTGGCGTTCATGGCCGTGATCATCTGGGTGATGTGGATGATTCCGGGCATTCGCGCCTCGGTCATCGCCATCCCGGTGTGGGTGTTGATCATCTACGTGTTCTACCGGATACGTGTGGCGCGCAGTCGCGGTTTGCCCGTCGCTCAATAATCCGGCACACAACAAAAAGCCCCGGCACTCGATGAATGCCGGGGCTTTTCTATTTGGATGGGATTACAGAGTTGAACGCACGCGCCACAACTCCGGGAACAGTACGGTGTCGAGCATCTTGCGCAAGTAACCCACCCCTTCCGTGCCGCCGGTGCCCGGTTGAAAACCGATGATCCGCTCAACCGTAGTGACATGCCGGAAGCGCCACTGCCGGAACGAGTCTTCGAGGTCGATGAATTTTTCCGCCAATTGATAGAGGTCCCAATACCGCGAAGGATCCTTGTAGACCACCCGCCACGCCGCTTCAACCGAAGCGTCATGCTGCGTCGGGCTGGTCGGGTCTCGTTCAAAACGCTGCGGATCAATCGCCAGGCCAGCGCTGGCCATCAAGCGAATCGCTTCGTCATACAGCGACGGGGTGGCGATGGCTTTTTCGAGCTCCTGCAACAGCTCCGGGCGATGGGCATGGGGGCGCAACAGCGTCGCACTTTTGTTGCCCAGGATGAACTCGATCTCGCGGTACTGAAATGACTGGAAGCCCGACGACTGCCCCAAAAAAGGCCTGATCGAGTGATACTCGGTCGGGGTCATGGTGGCGAGCACCGTCCAGGCATGCACCAGTTGATCAAAGATCCGCGAGACCCGCGCCAGCATCTTGAAGGCCGGCGGCAACTCACCCAGACGCAGGTGTTCGCGGGCAGCCTTGAGCTCGTGGAGCATCAGCTTCATCCACAACTCGGAGGTCTGGTGCTGGATGATGAACAACATCTCGTTATGGTCGGGCGACAACGGATGCTGGGCGCTGAGAATGCGCCCAAGGTCCAGGTAGTCGCCGTAGCTCATGGAGTCGGAAAAATTCAGCTCGGCGTTATGCCAATCCTCGGGCGGGTTACCCGCTGAATACGGACATTGGCTCATTGCGCAGGCTCCTTATATTGCGATGAATTCAGTGGACGCAAAATGGCCCTGACCGGGCTGGCGTCGAGATGGGCAAAGCGCAGCGGCAGTGCGATCAGTTCGTAGTCTCCTTCCGGGACCTCATCGAGCACGATGCCTTCAAGGATCGCCATGCCATGACGAGCCACGGCATTGTGCGAATCCATGGTCTTGGATTGCTGCGGATCCAGCGACGGCGTATCGATGCCGATCAAGCGCACGCCGAGGCTGGCGAGCAGGTCGACAGTGTCTTTGGCGACGGCGGTGAAGTCCGGGTCCCAAGTGGCCAACGGCACTTGGCGATAGGTGCGCAACAGGACGCGTTCGGGCAGGTTGTCCAGGCGACCTTCCAGTTGCTCAGGCTGCACCAGTCGGCCGCTGTCCAGGCAATGCAACACTCGGCATGGGCCCATGTACACATCGAGCGACACCTCGCCAATCGGCGCGCCGTCAGCGCTGTAATGCAGCGGCGCGTCGACATGGGCCCCCGTGTGCGGTGACAGGGTAATGCGCCCGACATTCACCGGACACTCGGGCCCGAAGGTCCAGACCCGTTCTTCCTGAAAAGGCGTATCACCCGGCCAGGTCGGTGTGGCCGTGCTCAAGGGCGGGCTGATGTCCCACCACGTTTTTATTTTGTCCATTACACAACTCTCGGCATATCCCGAAACGAATGATACGAGTGATACCTGTGAATATTCTTGCGAAAAGCTTCAGAAACGTCGGGTTCTTTCGCAAGAACTGCCAGGAATCGGGGTTTTATCGACAGGAAGTTTCACCGAAAGAAAGCAGATCCCCTCATCCGCCGAAGGTTGCCGGCACAGACGATGGCAGCTGCGTTTCTGGATACCTCGATGTCGAGCACAGACAACTGATGCCGGACCAAGCGCTATAGGGTGGCGACTTCAGTTCTTCAGCCAACTGCCCGGAGTCCACATGACCGCACCTATCACCGTTCTTCGCGACACTCATCCACTGCCGGTGCTCGACGCCTGCAAATGGGAAAAACTCGAAGGCGACCCGCACACCGTCAACCTCAACGCCTACACCAGCGAAGACGGCAGCAAGATCATGGGCACCTGGATCTGCACGCCCGGCAAGTGGTACGTGGAATACGTGAAGTGGGAATACTGCGATTTCCGCGAGGGCTACTGCATCATCACCCCTGAGGGCAAAGAGCCGATCCATCTGCGCGCCGGGGATATCTTCGTCATCGAGCCGGGGATGAAAGGCACGTGGGAAGTGGTTGAGACGGTGCGTAAGTATTTTGTGTTTGCCTGATGCAAAAAACCGAGAGACCACCCGACGTGGTCTCTCGGAAAATATCGATAAGTACATGCAATCTCTGTGGGAGCGGGCTTGCTCGCGAAAGCGGTGGATCAGTCAGCCTCAATGCTGAATGTCCCGCCCCCTTCGCGAGCAAGCCCGCTCCCACAGGTTTTTACTGGGGTTTGCGATAGCTGTTGATGATCGCCGAGAAGTCCTTGCCACCCTCCCCGCGCTGGCTCATCGCCTGATACAACTGCTGGGCCACCGCGCCGAGCACCACCGGTTGGTGCGCCTGACGTGCCGCTTCCGTGGCCAGCCCCAAATCCTTGAGCATCAGTTCGGCACCAAAACCGCCGGTGTAGCCGCGCGAGGCCGGCGCCGTTTCGACAATGCCCGGCCACGGGTTGTACATCTCCGAACTCCAGCAACGCCCGGTCGAGCTGTTGATGATCCCGGCCAACACGCCCGTGTCTATGCCCAAGGCATCGCCCAAGGCCATGGCTTCACTGACGCCAACCATGGAGATCGCCAGCAACAGGTTGTTGCAGATCTTGGCGATTTGCCCGGTGCCGACTTCGCCGCAATGCACGATGTTACGGCCCATCTGCGCCAACACTGGCTGCAAAGTGGCGAACAGTTCAGGGGTAGCGCCGACCATAAAAGTCAGCGTCCCGGCGGCGGCACCGCCAGTGCCACCGGACACCGGCGCATCGGCCATGGCCACGCCTTGTTTCGCCGCAGCGGCCGCCACGTCGCGCGCGGTTTGCGGATCAATGGTGCTGCAATCCACCGCTGGCACGCCTTTGCCGATACCGGCGAGCACACCGTCTTCACCGAGCCACACGCTGCGCACATGCACAGCGGCGGGCAGCATGGTGATCACCAGTTCTGCGCCTTGTGCCGCTTCCCGGGCCGTAGCGCTGATGCTGCCGCCCAGTTGTTCCAGTTCGGCCAGCACGGTTTTGTTCAGATCGACCAGGTTCAGCGAATGGCCAGCCTTGATCAGGTTGCGCGCCATCGGCGCGCCCATGTTGCCGAGACCGATAAAAGCGATTTTCATGTCCGGCTCCTTAACGCAAGTTGATGGTGGTGTTCACACCGTCGTTGACGCTGTCGTCATCGAACCAGCGACTGGTGACAGTCTTGGTCTGAGTGTAGAACTGCACCACTTGCTTGCCATACGGACCGAGGTCGCCGAGTTTCGAACCACGGGAACCGGTGAAGCTGAAGAACGGAACAGGCACCGGAATCGGGATGTTGATACCGACCTGGCCAACGTCGATTTCGCTCTGGAATTTACGCGCCGCCGCACCGCTCTGGGTGAACAGGCCCGTGCCGTTGCCGAACGGGTTGGCGTTGACCAGGGCAATCGCCTGATCGAGGGTGTCGACTTCCAGTACCACCAGCACCGGGCCGAAGATTTCCTGGGTGTAGATCTGCATCTCGGTGGTCACGCCGGAGAACAGGGTCGGGCCGACAAAGTTGCCCTTCTCGAAACCCGGAACGCTGATCTCGCGACCATCCAGTTCCAGCTTGGCGCCTTCCTTGATGCCGCTTTCGATCAGATCGAGAATCCGCGCCTTGGCCTTTTTCGAAATAACCGGGCCGACATCAGTGCCCGCCTCGCTGCCCGCGTTCACGGTGAGTTTCTGCGCCAGCGCTTTCAGGTCCGGCAGCCATTGCTTGGCCGCGCCCACCAGCACCACCACCGAAGTGGCCATGCAACGCTGTCCGGCCGCACCGAAACCGGCACCGACCAGGGCATTGAGGGTTTGTTCACGATTGGCATCCGGCAGCACCACGGCGTGGTTCTTGGCGCCCATCATCGATTGCACGCGCTTGCCGTGTTTGCCGGCCAGGTCGTAGACGTGTGTGCCGACGGCGGTCGAACCGACGAAGGAAACGGCCTTGATGTCCTTGTGGGTGCAGAGCGCGTCCACCACGTCCTTGCCGCCGTGAACCACGTTCAGCACGCCCGCCGGAACGCCGGCCTCGATTGCCAGTTCCACCAGCAGCATGGTCGACATCGGGTCCTGTTCGGACGGCTTGAGCACGAAGGTGTTGCCGCAGGCGATGGCCATCGGGAACATCCACAGCGGAATCATCGCCGGGAAGTTGAACGGCGTGATACCGGCGCAAACGCCGATGGGCTGACGCAGGGTGTAAGTGTCGACGCCGCCGGCCACGTTCTCGGCGAATTCGCCCATTTGCAGCGTGCCGATGGAGCACGCGTGCTCGACCACTTCCAGGCCACGGAAAATGTCGCCTTCAGCGTCGGCAATGGTTTTGCCCTGCTCGGCACTCAGCACCACGGCGATGCGTTTGGAGTGTTCGCGAATCAGCGCCTGAAGCTTGAGCATGATGCGCATCCGCGCGCCGATCGGCGTCAGCTTCCAGGTCTGGAAGGCGCGGTGGGCGGCACTGATGGCGGCGTCGACTTCCTGCGCGGTGGCAAACGGAACCTTGGCCAGCACTTGCTGGGTCGCCGGGTTGATGATGTCGTGCCACTCGGTGGTCTGGGACTCGACCCACTCGCCGTCGATCAACAGCTTGACGTTCTGGACGGTGGTTTCGTTAGGCGTGAGCGATGCGTTCATGCTGGTCTCCAATACTTATTGTTATGCAGGGAGCCAAGGCGGGTAAGTAGCCTTGAGATGAGGCGTGTGTCGCGAATTGGTTGTCGGACTGTTTTTGGAGTATAGATGTGCAAACTTCTAATAAGAACGCACATAAAAGCCGGTCCAACATGCAAAAAAACATCACGTCTTTAGGTTCGCTGAACTGGGATGACCTCAAGTTTTTCCTCGAAGTCGCCCGCACCCGCAAGGCCAGCACCGCGGCCAAGCGCCTGGCGGTGGACTACACCACCGTGTCACGGCGCATCAGTTCGCTGGAAGCGGCGCTGGGCACGTTGCTGTTCGAAAAGTCCCGGACCAGCGGTTTCGTCCTGACCGCCGAAGGCCAGCGTTTGCTGGGTTACGCCGAGTCGATTGAAAGCACTTTGCACATGGCTTGCGAACAGGTTTCCGGCTCCGGCGTGGCGTTGTCGGGCCATGTGCGCATGGGCTGCACCGAAGGCTTCGGCAGTTTCTTCATCACCCCACAGCTGAGCCACTTCGTCGACGCCTACCCGGCCATCTCGGTGGACATCCTGCCGCTGCCGCACTTCATCAGCCTGTCCAAGCGCGAGGCGGACATCGTCATCGCCCTGGAGCGCCCGGAACACGGGCCGTATGTCTGCTGCAAACTCTGTGACTACAAATTGCAGCTGTACGCGACCCAGGATTACCTCGACAAACACCCACCGATCCGCCGCCCGGCCGACTTGGGCAAACATTCATTCATCAGTTATGTCGATGACCTGGCGTTCAGCTCGGAGCTGCTGTACCTGGCAAACGTACTGCCCGGCGCCAGCGCCAACCTGCGCAGCACCAGCGTGATCGCGCAATTCGTGGCGGCGCAACAGGGGCGATCGCTGGCGATTCTGCCGTGCTTCCTGGCGGCACAGGATCCGCGATTGCTGCCGGTGTTGCCGGACGAGATCAACATCACCCGGCAGTTCTGGATGTACTGCCGGGAGGACCTGCGCAAGCTCAAGCGGATCACCCTGTTGTGGGATTACATCCGCGAAGTCACCGAGCAGAATCAGAGCCTGTTGATGGGGGACAGTCGGGAGATGGTGTTCGCCGATTAGTCGGCGATCACCACGATCGACACCCGGCGATTCTCGGTACGGCCGGCCGGTGTGTCGTTGGAGGCAACCGGCTCTTTGCTGCCGAGTCCCTGGAGCTTGATGTTTTCTTCTTTCATCCCGACCGCGACCAGGACCTTGCCAACGCTTTTCGCCCGGCGCAGGGACAGCTGTTGGTTGTAGGTTTCTTTACCCGAAGCATCAGTGTGGCCATCGACCCGCACGCGCTCGATCCCGATGCTCGTCAGGGCCTTGCCGATGCGCTGGACGATTTCGGTGCTTTGCGGATTCAGGCTTTCGACGTCGCTGCCAAACAGCACTTTACCGGACAGGCCGAAGGCCCAGCCCTCGTCAGTCAACTCGAAGCCTTGCTGCTTAAGCACCGCGACCTGCGCCGGGGTCAGGCCTTTTTGCGGTGCGGTTTGACATCCGGTCAACGCCAGTAGCGCCATAAACAGGGTGAGGGTGAAAAATCGCAGGGAACGCTGAGGAAGTGAGAACACAGAAATTAGCTCCTGGTTTGAACGTGGACGACCGGGTGCTCCGACCCGGCCGTGTGCTGTGCGCCTCGGGACAGGCGCTTGGCTTGATACATCGCCGCGTCGGCGGCGTTGAGCAGAGCGCCGGGGGTGGCGCCATGATCGGGATAGACGGCGATGCCGATGCTGAGTGAGGTCAACACAGAGGTGTTGCCCGGCAAGGTGATCGGCACTTCCATGCTCGCAATGATCTTGTCGGCAATCCGCTCGGCGTCTTCGGTTTTGTGCAGGGGCGTCAGCAGCACGGCAAACTCATCGCCACCCAGGCGCGCCACCAGGTCTTCTTCGCGCAATTGCGCACGAACCCGTGTGGCCACCGCCACCAGCACCGCATCGCCGGCGGCATGGCCGAAGTTGTCGTTGATTTCCTTGAACCGGTCGCTGTCGAGAAACAACACCGCGACTCGCTCGTTGAGCTTGTTCGCGTTGCGCAGCGCACGAATCAATCGACCTTCGAAAAACGCCCGGTTCGGCAACCCGGTGAGGCTGTCATGACTGGCCTGGTGGGCCAGGGTTTCATTCTCGCTTTGCAGATGGGTCTGCCAGGATTCGAGCTCATCGAGCAAGGCATTGAAGTCGTTGCCCAGGTTGTCCAGTTCGGCGATGGCGGCGGGCGGCACGCGTTGGTCGAAGGCCCGTTCACTGCGAGCGGCGTGGGCCACGAAGGCCAGGCTGCGCAGTGGGCGAGTGATGGCGCGAAGCTGCCGGCGCGCCAGATACAGCGCCACCCAGGCACTGATGGCCGTACACACCACAATCCCCATCAGGCCACTGAGCAAAAAGCGCATCAGGCTGCCACCATGACCGGAGAGCTGGATGCTGCCGATTTCCAGGCCTTGATGAACGATGGGCATGCTGATGGGTTCTTCCAGGAAGGCTTTGGCAATCTGCATTTCAAGATCGGAGAACAACCCGGTTTCCGGTCGCTGCCAGCGAGCGAGCAACGCGCCCTTCGCATCACGCACCTGGGCATCGGCGACTTCTTCGGTGGACGCGATCAACGCCAGCGCTTCGGTGGCGGCGGTTTTGTCGTTGAACACCACCGCCGCTTCCACGGTGTAGTTGATCGAACGTGCGATCAGGTGCAGGTTGTGGTCGGCATACACCCGCAACGCCAGCACTCCGAGTAAGGTCAGCGACACGCTGGCCATGGCCACGCCAACCAGCGCGACGATCAAATGGCCACGACCGATAACGGAGCGCAACGTGGGGCGAGTATCCGATTTGAATAGACTCATGGCGCCGCCGGCTTACGGCGCGACAGTTGCAACACGCTCGGGTGAATGCGCACGCCGCTGCGTGCGACAGAGTCGAGGTTGACCTCGAAGGACACTTGATCGTCGTTGACCCGCAGACAGAACAGACTGCCGACGGTGCACTGATCGCTACTTTCGCTGATGCTCAATACTGGCTGACCGATCAACGAGGCGAACAAACGGCTGCGTTCATCGGCGGTCAGCTTGCCGATGTAGACCGCATCGCACTCGCCGGCAATCGCCGGGTTGTCGGCGAGCAGGCGTCGTACGGTGACCGGACGCCCGGTGGCCTGGGTCGACCCTTTGACCAGATCGTCGGTGTATTCGGTCGGGCCGACTATGCACAGGCGCAACTGCGCAGGCTCCACGGGCCAGCGGGCATAGCTGAGAATTCCAAGCACCACCTGGGTGACCGCTTTTGCTCGTTGGTCGGCCATGCCGACGGCGGTTTCAGGTTGAGCGGATGCGATTCCGGTCAGCAAACAGAGCAGGCCGACAAGCAATATGCGCTTGCAGCCGATTACGCTCTCTGTCACCCGGACAGCCAACTTCATGCAGGGATTCTCTTCGAATACAACGGAATAATGCCGCAACGATAGCACAGCACCGAAACGCCTGCGAGGCTGTAAAACCGGGCGTTTCAGCCAGATTTACGTCGTCAACCGATTGGCATATTAAGGGCTAAACTCAATGCCCTCCTCTAGCTCCAGCATCAGCCCGCTCAGCCGCTTTACTTTACGTTGCACCGCTTCTTCAAACACCCCGGCACGGGGTTCGATCAGGGTGAACCAGTCCTTGGCCCGAGTGATTCCGGTGTAGATCAATTCCTTGGTCAGTACCGGGTTCAAGGCGTCCGGCAAGATCAACGCGGTGTGGGCAAATTCCGAGCCCTGGGATTTATGCACGGTCATCGCGTACACCGTCTCGACATCGTTGAGCCGGCTCGGCAGCACAAAACGCACGCCGCCCTGGCCGTCGTTGCGCGGGAAAGCGACACGCAGCACATGCTTGCCAGCCTCGGGGCCGTCGCGTTCCGGCAGCTTCAGCGCAATGCCGATGTCGCCGTTCATCAAGCCCAGGCCGTAATCGTTGCGAGTCATCAGCACCGGGCGGCCTTCGTACCACTGCTGATCGCTGTCGATCAGACGGGCCTTGAGCAAGGCGTCGGTCACTCGCTGATTCAGGCCTTCCACGCCCCAGGGCCCTTTGCGGACCGCGCACAACAACTGGAAGGTGTCGAAAGCGTTCAGCACTTGCCGCGCCCACTCGGTCCAGCGTGGATCATCGAGACTACTGTCGAGAGGCGGTCGCTGTTTGCGCAGCAGACTCAGGTAATGCCGATAACCGTGTGGCCCGTCATCATGGCCGTCGAGCAGCAAGCGCTCCAGCGCTTTGTCCTGCTCACCTTTGAGGGGCAGGGAAAACACGTCTTTAAAGTTGCGTTCGGCCAGGAGCTTGCGCGCTTCGTCGGGGTGTTGCTGATTGACCCAACGGGCTAACTGACCAATGCCACTGCCCTCGCCGAATCGACGGGAGTGACGCAGCATCACCACTTGTTGGGCCAAGGGATGAGTGCCCTCGGTGTCTTCGTGCAAACCGCTGGCCTCAAGGCTTTCACCGCTGACGGTCTCCAGCCACTGGCGGGTCTGCGGGCTGTACCAGCCGGCCTCGGCGTCGCGACACAAATCACCCAGCACGGCCCCCGCTTCCACGGAGGCCAACTGGTCTTTGTCACCGAGCAGCACCAGACGCGCATGGGGCGGCAATGCGTCGAGCAAGTTGGCCATCATCTCCAGGTCGATCATCGACGCTTCATCGACCACCAGCACATCCAGCGGCAAGCGATTACCGGCGTGGTGACGGAAATGTCGGGTGCCGGGGCGACTGCCCAGCAGTCGGTGCACAGTGGTGACGTCGGATGGAATCTTGTCCCGCACCGCTTCGGTAACGGTCAGGGTTTGTACCTGTTGACTGATGGATTCCGTCAGTCGCGCGGCGGCCTTGCCGGTGGGTGCGGCGAGGCGAATACGCAGTGGTTTGCCAGCCTCCACGGCCGGTGCCTGGAGCAGCGCCAGCAAGCGCACCACAGTGGTGGTCTTGCCGGTCCCCGGGCCGCCGGTGACGATACTGAACGCACTGCGGGTGGCCAGGGCACAGGCGAGTTTTTGCCAGTCGATCACCTCGCCAGGCTTGGCGGGACCGAACAGACCGGTCAGGCGCTGGAGCAAATCTGTTGGCGTGGCTTCATGTTCCGACAGGCGCTGGCGCAAGGCATTGTCGATGCGCCGTTCGTAAGCCCAGTAACGGCGCAGGTACAGGCGTTTGCCCGACAGCACCAACGGCCGATGCTGAGCCGTCTCACGGCCATCCACCGCCAGCGCCACCAGACTGCTGGCAGCCAACACCTTGCACCAGTGGGCGCCGTCCAGCGCTTCGAGCAATTGCGATGGCAGCAACATCGCGCCACTTTGCGCATCACCTTCCGGTGGCAGCGACAGGGCGAAGTCCGGCGCCTTGAGCGTCTCGAACAGATCCAGGCACACATGGCCGTGGCCGAGCTGGTGACTGGTCAACGCCGCGGCCAGCAACACCAGCGGATCATCATCGGGCGCAAGCTCATGGAGAAAGGCAACGAAGGCCTTGTCCAGCGCCCGCAGCCAACCACGCTCGACCCAGCGTGTGAGCAACAGCAAAAGATCCTCGGCGCGAGTCAACGGCGCGAGGTCGGCCAGGCTTTCCGCCGCCAGTGGTGTGGGCAGTAAATCGGCGAAGGTGCGGCTCATAGCAGTACTCCCTGTTCCCAGGCGGGCTCGGCCTTGGGTTCCGGCTTGCCCTGGAACAGACGATCCAGACGCTCGATCAATTCCCGTGGCGGACGGGCGAAATACACACCTTGGCTGGCCGCTCTGGTGCCGCGCAGGAACAGGTACAACGCGCCGCCGACATGCCGATCATAATCGTAGTCGGGCAACCGTGCCTTGAGCTGGCGATGCAGGGCCAACAGGTACAACACGTATTGCAGGTCATAGCGGTTATCGAGGATCGACTGTTCCATGGCCTGCTCGGTGTAGGCCGCGTCGTCCACACCGAGCCAGTTGGATTTGTAGTCGGCGACGTAGTAGCGACCGTCGTGCTCGAACGTCAGGTCGATAAAGCCTTTGAACATGCCATTGAGCAGCACCGGTTCGGCGGCGACTCGGGCCACGCCGTTGTGGGTGTATTGGCGCACCAGTTCATCGAGCTTGAGTACATCGACCTTGTGGCTGGCGAACCAGAACTCCATCTCGACCCGGTACTGGGTCAGTTGCTCAAAGACCACCGGCTGCTGCCCGCCGCCGATGTGCAACGGTGATTTGAGCAGGTGCTGCAACCAGTCGCTCAACGTGATGATCCAGCCTTCCCAGCCGCGCCGATTGCAGCGCCGACCCACCGCGTCTTCCACGGCTTTCGGCGTCGCACTGAAGCCTTCATCGCCGGCCCATTCCAGCAAACCGTGGAGAAAGGTGCCGGGATTCGGGCCACGGGGAAAGCGGTGGATGTCCGCGCCACCCGTGACCACTTCCCGCGGGGCCTCGGGGTCGAGACGTTCATCGTCGAAAAGTTTTTGCGCTTGCGGGCTCTCCGGCGCTTCGTCTGTGCCCACGCTCATGCTGTCGCCAATGCGCAAGGCGCTATAGGAGGCAATCCACCAGTTTTCGCTGGCCTTGCGCTTGGGAATCAACGGCGCGAGCAAGGTCGCTTCGTTACGCGGCGGATGGTAGTGCTCGACGGTTGCTTCAGGCATCTCGCCATAGCTGAGTGCCGGACAATCCTGTTGCAGGTCTTCCAGCCAACGCTTCAGACCGGCGGACTCGGCCAATGCCGCACCACCGCCCAACAGATAACCCAGTGCCGACAAATGCAGCACCGAGCTGTTGTTATTGCCGCGCTTGAGGTCAGTCACACCCAGCCAGCACGCGTGTTGCGCCCGCGTCAGTGCCACATAGAGCAAGCGCAGATCCTCGGCCAGACGTTCGTCGTCGGCCAGGGCGATCAGCTCGGCGGTCGGTTTCAACGTCACCTGAGCCTTGCCCGTGGCGTCGTGGTAATGCAGCGGCAAACGACTGCCGTCCACCGGTTTTGCCGAGCAGATAAAGGGCAAGAACACCAACGGATACTCAAGGCCCTTTGACTTGTGAATGGTCACGACCTTGACCAGTTGCTCGTCGCTTTCCAGGCGCAGGATTTGTTCTTCACCCGCCTGGCCGGACAATGCCAGATGCTCGGACAAATGGCGGATCAACGCTTGCTCGCCGTCGAGTTCGGCGGCCGCTTGTTGCAGCAACTCCGACAGGTGCAGCAGGTTGGTCAAGACTCGCTCGCCGTCGCTGCGAGTCATCAAGGCTTGGGGCAACTGGAAGTCATGCAGCAAACGCCGGAGCATCGGCAGTACACCTTGCTTGCGCCATATCTCGCGATAACGGCGGAACTGCATGACTCGCGCTTCCCAGGCGAGTTCGTCCTGGTTCAATCGCTCCAGTTCAGCCAGCGAGAGGTTCAGCGTGATGCAGGCCAGTGCGGCTCGCAGTGGACGCTCGACATCCGGCTCGGCGCAAGCCTTGAGCCAAGTCAGTAGGTCGTGGGCTTCCTGGGCGGCGAACACGGAGTCCTTGTCCGACAGGTAAACGCTGCGCACGCCGCGAGCGGACAGTTCGCCACGCACGGCCTGGGCCTCTTTGCCGTCGCGCACCAGAATCGCGATGTCCGCCGGCAGCAGGCCTCTGAAGTCTTTGCCATCCTGTATGAAACCCGCCCGACCTTGTTGCCCGCCGTTAAGCAACGCGGTGATTTCACTGGCGCAGGCAGCGGCCAGTTGTTGTCGGTACACCACGCCGGACAGCGGCTGATCGGCGGACAGATGCCAGATGTTCAGCGCCGGCACGCTCTGGCCATCGACGCTCAGGACTTCTTTGCGCCCCTGGGATTCGACGGGCAGGAACGGAACCGGGTTGTCGCCGTTCTTCTCGCGAAAGAGAAACGCACCGCGCCCGGTTTCACGCAGCTCGGCACGCTCGAAAACATGGTTCACCGCATTGACCATGCCATGGCTGGAACGGAAGTTGGTACCCAGCGTATGCAAGCGGCCGGTGGTGGCCTGACGGGCGCGCAGGTAGGTGTAGATGTCGGCGCCGCGAAAGGCATAGATCGCCTGTTTCGGGTCGCCGATCAGGAACAGGCCGCACTCGGGATTGTTGTCTTCGATGCGATAAATGCTTTCGAAGATGCGGTACTGCACCGGGTCGGTGTCCTGGAATTCGTCGATCAACGCCACCGGGAACTGTTCGCGAATCAGCGTGGCCAGGCGTTCGCCGCCGTCGGACTGCAAGGCTGCATCGAGGCGCAGCAACATGTCGTCGAACCCCATTTCAGCGCGGCGACGTTTTTCCTCTTCGAACCGTGCACCGACCCACTGAGCGGCGTGTTGTAGAACGGCAGCATCAGGCGTCGGTAAACCGTCGAGACTGACCTTGAGACCAGGCATCGCATCCAGACCGGGATGACGGGGTGCCTCGCCCTTCCAGGCTTCGGCCATGCCGTCGGGAGTCAGCCGGGTGAATCCGGTGCCGATGTCCAACTGTTCTAGGGATTCGTCTTCGGCCCAGGCCTTGAGCTTTTCGAACCAGGGTTCGAAGTAACGCGCCTGCATCTTGCGGCCGTCGACGCTTTTGCTCGCCACGCCTTGATGACAGATCGCAAGCAATTCGTCTGCCCATTGGCGCCACGGCATTTTGAGTTCGAGCAGAGCCGTGCGCCGTTCGTGGAGGCACTCGGCAATGAGTTCGGCGGGCTCTTTGCCTTCAACGCTATCGCGCTCGCTGGCGAACAAGCCGCGCACTCGCGGCAGCAACGCTGCGGGGCCGCCCCAATTGGCGCGAACCCAGTTCAGCGCATCGCCTTGCATCGGGTAACAGAACAGCCGCCAGTAATCGCGCAGGACTTCGCCCAGTAGATCGCTGTGATCGGTTTCCAGGGTCTGGGTGAACAGACTGCCGCTGTCGAACGCGTGCTCGCGCAGCATGCGCTGACACCAACTGTGAATGGTCGAGACGGCCGCCTCGTCCATCCATTGGGCCGCGATGTCGAGACGGTTTGCGCAACCGGACCAATGCTCGGGAAGGAATTGGTCTCGCAAGTCTGCAATCAGGCTATCGGGCGCCGGGATCTCATCCCGGAAAAACCGCGCAGCTTCGGCCAGGCGTGTACGAATGCGTTCACGCAGTTCTTTGGTGGCGGCATCAGTGAAGGTCACCACGAGGATTTGCGGCGGCAACAGTTCACGTCCAAAACCACTCGACTCGCCGCCGTGGCCCAGGACCAGACGCAAATAAAGCGCGGAGATGGTGAAGGTCTTCCCGGTGCCGGCGCTGGCCTCGATCAATTGACTGCCGCGCAGGGGGAACGCCAGGGCCAGCGGTGTCTTCGTGGTCATGAGCGCGTGCCCTCGCTGGTCAGTGAACGCCAAGGGGCTTCGAGCAGTGGCCGGTACAACGCGTCGCACCAATCGGGGAAGGTTTCATCGGCAATCAGGCTGTCGTAGTCGGCGAATTGCCGGGCGAGTGCCGGGCTTTCGCGGCGTTCGCCGTCGGTGGTCTGACCGTCGCCTTCGTAGGCTTTTCGCGCGGCGGCTTCGGCTTTGATCGGGTCGGTTTGACTGAGCCAGGCGAAGGCGGTTTTCACCGCGATCGGCAGCGGTTGGCGCATGCCCGTTTGCCAGGCCAGCAGCAGATTACCGAGGATTTGCAGCGCGGCCTCCTTCTCCAGTGGTTCCAGAAGCAGACTGTCATCGCTGGCGACTAGTGCGGTGGTCATCGACAAGCCGCTGGCACAGGCGACCAGGTGATTGACCCAGGGTCGCGTCAGCCGATGCCATTTGCGGGTCTTGATCGAGCCGATGCTGTTGGGAATTGTGGTGATCGACAGCATGCCTCCGTCCGCACGTTGATGCAGGCCACTGAGCCAGCCTTCAAGGCGCAAACCGTGCAGTTGCAGACTCACTGGCAAGGCGCTGGTCAGTGGCGCTGGCCATAACGTCAGGAGCTGTTGATAGCGTTGCAGCAGATCCGGCAGCGGCTCGATCAGTTCTCTCTGGAGACACTCGCCGAAACCGGCCATGGGCAGCAGACCGCTGTTTTGCAGGCGGATGGCCTGGGCTTCCAGCACCTGATCGGAATGTTCCAGTTGGCTCAGTGCCGCCTCAAGCAAACTGTCGCTGAGGCTGTAGCGTTGCAGCGCGTCGAGGACGAAAGGCTCTTCATCGGCCAAAGGGACTTCGGCCGCTTCAAAGAACACCTTGAGCCGCTGACTGAAGAAATGTCGTACGGGGTTGCGCAGGAAATCCTGCAGTTGCCCCAGGCCCAGGGGTTCGTCTTGAATGTAGGGTTCGAGAATCTCGATATCAGTCGTTTGCTCGTTGGACTGATGAAGCACCTGCCATTCGCTGGCATAGCTGAACAGCGCATCACCTTCGTGGAAATAGCGGGCGCTGAAAGGTTGCAAGGGGTGTTCTTGAGTCATCGCTTCAAGCAAATCATCGGCGTCGTCGTCCAACCGCCAACCGCTGTCGAGATGGTCGCGTAATTGGCCAATCAGTACCGATGCCGGGCGCTCGCTGTTATCACGAATGCTCCGGCCTACCCAGCTGATATAAAGTTGAAGGCGCGCCGACAGCAGTGCTTCCAGCAGGAGGTAGCGGTCATCCTCGCGGCGGGAACGATCGCCAGGGCGGTAGTCACTGCCCATCAAATCGAAGTCCAGCGGTGGTTGCGCGCGCGGGTAATCCCCGTCATTCATACCGAGCAGGCACACCAGTTTGAACGGGATCGCGCGCATGGGCATCAAGGTGCAGAAGTTGACGGCACCGGCCAGGAAGCGCTGGGACAAGCGACCCTGGTCTAAGCCGGCGAGCCAGGCTTCGCGGACGACGGTCAGGGGTAACTCGTCCTGCAGTCCAACGGACTCGCAGGTATCGAGCCAGGTTTCGCGCAGTTCTTCGAGTTGAGCCAGCAAGTAGTCGTCGTGCTCGTTGCTGGCCTTGAAAAACAGCTGTACCAGGCCTTGCAACCGCACACCCCATTGCTTGGGGGGAGCCGGTTGCGTGAGTTCCTGGTGCGCGATTTCCAGTGCATCCAGCAGGGCAACCAAAGGACCGATAAGCGCGGCGTCCAACCCACCGATCTCGTCATAGGGCTCAATCCCTTCGCAGGCTTTGGCGCTGCCGACCGCATAACCGAGTAACATCCGTCGCAGGCCGAAACGCCAACTGTTTTGCTCCAGCTCCTGCGGCAAACCGAGAGCGGCTCGTTGTTCAGCATTCATTCCCCAACGGATGCCGGCACCTTCGATCCAGCGGTGCAGGGTTGGCAGGTCAGGTTCTTCCACGCCGAAGCGAGCCCTGAGTGCGGGGACGTCCAGTAGATCGAGAATCTCACTGACCGGGAAACGACTGTCCGGCAGCTTTAGCAGGTGTTCGACAGCGATCAGCAGTGGATCTCGACCGCGTTGGCCCTGGTCCGCCAGGGTGAAGGGAATAAAGCGCGGATCATTGCGTTCCAGTTGGCCAAATACTGCGCGGATGTGCGGCGCATAGCTGTCGATGTCCGGCACCATCACAATCACGTCGCGCGGTCTCAGATCCGGGTTGGCGCTGAAGCGTTCGAGCAATTGATCGTGCAGGATTTCCACTTCCCGCTGGGCGCTATGAGCAATGTGAAAACGGATCGATTTGTCGTTCTGCAGATCGACGGCGAGCCAATGCTCACGTGTCTCACTTAAAGGACGCAGTTCCAGGATGTCATCCTGCAACTGATTGAGCATATTTTGCGGTTGGCTGTCGCTGAACAGGTCGATGCGACCATCGCGAAATGCAGCGCGATAGCTACCGGGATCGTCATAGCTGTCGAGCAGGTTGATGTAGTCCCGCCCCTGCTTACCCCATGCGGCCAATAGAGGATGAGCGTGTTGGTGAAGGGTTTGCGGATCGAGGACAACGGGCATGCCGCTTTTGCGGGCCTGGCGTTTGTATTGGTGCCGCAACAGGTCTTTATCGGCGACGATGTCCGCCCAATGGTGACGACATGGGTTGTGAACGCAAAGCAGGACCTGACTGAATCGAGCCAGCCCAGCGAGTGCTTCCAGCGCTTGAGCGGGCAGCGAAGAAATGCCGAAAACGATCACTCTGGACGGCAACCCGCTTGGTGCCACGTCGAGACTGTTGATGCGTTCGATGAACCGTTGGTGGACACCCGCACGGCTTTGCGCCATGCCTTGCTCCCCCACATCCAGAAGCAGTGCACGCCACAATTCCGCCTGCCAGCAATTGGCCGGGGTCAGGGCCTTGGCTTCGCCTCTCCCGTTGCGTAGTTGATGCCGGCCTTCTGCCCAATCCTCGAGCCAGTCGGCCCGGTACACCTGGTATTGGTCGAACAGATCCGCCAGACGCTCAGACAGTTGATAGCGTTTGCGCAAATCAGTGTCATGGGTCAGGAAGCGTTGCAGGGGTTCGAAATGCGGCTGGTCGATCAGCTGCGGAAGCAGGCGCATCAGGCGCCAGGTCAACGGTGCTTTATCGAGCAGGGATTTGACTGGTATTTCATCCCGGCCCAGGACCATGCGATAGAGCTGCCACATGAAGCTGCCGGGCAATTGCACATCGATTGCCGCGGCGATGCCACAGCCGCCCATATCATCGTCTTCAGGGTCTTCGGCCAGTGCGAGCTTCAGCCATTGAGCAATGCCGTTGCTCTGAACCAAGGCTATTTCATTTTCCAGAGGCGCCAGTGGATAGTGCCGCATTACGCTGATCACCAGGCTACGCAGTTCATCCAGACTGTTGCTTTGAACCACCATAAA
This sequence comes from Pseudomonas sp. NPDC096950, assembly GCF_044762525.1. Lineage (NCBI taxonomy): Bacteria > Pseudomonadati > Pseudomonadota > Gammaproteobacteria > Pseudomonadales > Pseudomonadaceae > Pseudomonas > Pseudomonas sp. NPDC096950. Next base: position 78,250 of record NZ_JBIWEL010000032.1, read on the forward strand.
ACCAGCATTGAGGGACGCAGCGTCCGGCATAAAGGCTTCCTTGGAAAAATACAAAAGCTAGGGCCGAACCTTAGCACTGTCGGGAGGCGGTGACAGCCAGGAGCCGTCCGATGATGCTGTACGAACTTTCCTGCGGACAAAAACAAAACCCCTACCTGCATACGCAGATAGGGGTTTCGGAATTTAATCTTGACGATGACCTACTCTCACATGGGGAAACCCCACACTACCATC
>NZ_JBIWEL010000033.1:0-70534 GCF_044762525.1 Pseudomonas sp. NPDC096950
ATCGTTGGTCGTAGCGCTAGTCGGCTGAATAATGAAGACATCTTTACCGCGGACGTTTTCATTGATCTCGGCTGTAATTTCGCCGTCGGAGAACTTACCGACAGAGATGTCACCGAGAGGGATATGCAGCTGACGTACAACACGCCGAGCCAGATCGGGGTTAGCGTTCCCCGTAAAGACCATCATCTTGGACACGCGCAGTACCTGAAGGCTGAGGGTAACCTGGATGAGTATAGGAAAATGGCAGGGGCGGCTGGATTCGAACCAACGCATGGCAGGATCAAAACCTGCTGCCTTACCGCTTGGCGACGCCCCTGTATCTGTTGCAACGATTACCCAGTAATCGGTTCCTTTAGAGCAGACTTTGCAGCTTGCGATGCAACATCGAAACGTTGCTTCCTTTTGCTACAAACCCTGTAAGGGTCTCTGTAAGAAGGGCCGAGACTTTATCAGCTTCAGCTTTGCTTGGGAAGCCCCCAAACACACAACTTCCAGTACCGGTGAGTTTTGCTTCGGTAAATTTACCTAACAAATTCAAAGCGTTACGTACCTCTGGATAACGCCTTGCTACTACCGGTAAGCAGTCATTACGACTGTTTCCCTTGGGAACGGGGCGCACTTTAATGGGAGAAGAGTTACGTGTCAACAAAGGATCGGAAAAAATTTCTGCTGTACTTACAGATACTTGCGGCACCAGCACGAGATACCACGGTTCTTCGGGGTCTACAGGGGTGAGTTTCTCCCCGACACCCTCGGCAAAAGCGGCGTGGCCACGGACGAAAACCGGGACGTCGGCGCCCAGCGTCAGGCCCAGCACGGCCAGTCGATCCTCGCCCCAACCCAGTTGCCAGAGATGGTTGAGGCCGAGCAAAGTCGTCGCGGCATTTGAGCTGCCGCCGCCGATTCCACCGCCCATGGGCAGGATTTTATCGATCCAGATATCGATGCCGAGGGCGCAACCGGATTGCTCCTGAAGTTTCTTTGCGGCTCGAACAATCAGATTGCTGTCGTGGGGAACGCCTTCGAATTCGGTGTGCAAACGAATCACACCGTCATCGCGAACGGCGAAGGTGATCTCGTCACCGTAATCGAGAAACTGAAAAATCGTCTGCAACTCGTGGTAGCCGTCTTCACGGCGCCCAAGAATGTGCAGCATCAGATTGAGTTTGGCTGGCGAGGGCAGCGTCAAGCGCGGAGCAGTCATGTTCACTGCCCCAGTTTGCGTGGTTGCCATTCCTTGATCACCAGCGTGACATCAAGGTCGGTGCCGTGCAGTTTGATCCGCTCGGGCAGCCAATAGCCGTTTTGCTCGGCGTAGCTCAGGTATTCGACCTGCCAGCCATCCTGTTCGAGGTTGGCGAGGCGGCTGTCGGCGTCCAGGGTCAGGCGACTCTTGCTGTCCGGGGCCGGGAGCCCGCGAACCCACCAGGCCAGGTTGGACACCGGCAATTTCCAGCCCAGCTGTTCTTCGAGCAAGGCTTCCGGGGTCGGTGCTTCGAAGCGACCCTGGTTGGCAACTTCCAGCGACACCTTGCCGGGACGTCCGGTCAGGCGCGCAGCACCGCGACCCAATGGGCCGGAGAGGCGGATGTCGTAGTAATCCTGTCGTTGCAGCCAGAACAACGTGCCGCTGCCCGAATCCTTGGGCGCGCGGATGCCGATCTTGCCGTTGATCTGCCAGCCGTCGAGGCTGGTCATTTGCTCTTTGTACACGCGCCATTGGGCCGGGTTGCCTTGGCCCTGGACTGACTCGCGGGCGCCGAAACCCGCGCAACCGGCGAGCAGGGCGATGAAGCTGAAAACAATAACGTGGCGCAAAAACATAATCTTAAAGAGTCTCTGATCCGGTCAGGCGCTTGATGGTGCCGCGCAGGGTAGGGCTGTCGGGCTGATCCTTGAGGAACTTGCCCCAGATTTGCTTGGCTTCCCGTTGTTTGCCATTGGCCCACAGGACTTCGCCCAGGTGAGCGGCGACTTCCTGATCGGGGAAGCGCTCCAGGGCCTGGCGCAGATAGCGTTCGGCTTCATCGAGATTGCCGAGGCGGAAATTCACCCAGCCGAGGCTGTCGAGGACCGCCGGGTCTTCCGGATTGAGCTGGTGCGCGTGTTCGATCAGGGCCTTGGCTTCTTCGTAACGGGTGGTGCGGTCGGACAGGGTGTAGCCGAGGGCATTCAACGCCATCGCATTGTCCGGGTCGCGCTTGATGATCAGACGCAGGTCTTTTTCCATCTGCGCCAGGTCATTGCGTTTTTCCGCGAGCATGGCCCGGGTGTAGAGCAGGTTCAGATCGTCCGGGTATTGCTGCAAGGCTTTGTGCAACACGCCCCAGGCCTTGTCGCCCTGATTATTGGCGGACAGGGTTTCGGCTTCGATCAGGTACAACTGAATCGCGTAATCCGGTTGCGTGTCGCGCTCGGCCGCCAGTTTGCTTTGGGCCTCGGCGGTCTTGCCGTTGTTCATCAGGATGTCGGCCTGGCGCAATTGCGCCGGCAGGTAATCGTTGCCGGGGCCGACCTGGGCGTACTCGATCAGTGCGCCTTGCGGGTCGTTACGCTCTTCGGCGATTCGTCCGAGGTTCAGGTGCGCCGAATCCACATGGCTTTCCCGGGCGATCAAGTCTTCCAGGTAACCCTTGGCCTCGTCCCAGGCCTTGGCTTCCAGGCACACCAGCGCCAGGGAATAACGCAGTTCGTCATCTTCCGGATACTGCTGGACCAGGCTGGAGAATTCGACTTTGGCATCGTCCATGCGGTCCTGTTCGACCAGCATGCGTGCATAAGTCAGGCGCAGACGTTTGTCGTCCGGGTATTTCTTGATGCTTTTTTGCAGCAGCGGCAGGGCTTCACCGCCACGATTAAGGGTTTGCAGCAGGCGCGCCCGCAGCAGGATCGGGGCGATTTCGCCCTCGTCCGGCGGATTGTCTTCCAGCAGGGTCAGTGCGCCCTTGGCGTCGCCGTCCTGTTGCATCAGCAAGGCCTTGCCGAAAATCAGCTGGCCGTTCTTCGGATGGCGCTGCAACAAACGGTCAAAACTTTTCATCAGACCGTTGCGGGTGTCCTGATCGGTATCAGCCGCCGACAGGGCGAGGAAGTCGAAATGCGTGTCGCCCTTGCCCAGCAGGACTTTCTCCATATAGACCATGGAGTCGTCATAACGCCCAGCGCGCGCCAGTTGCACGGCGGCTGCGCGCTGTGCCTCGAGGTCGTCCGGGGCGTTTTTCGCCCAGATCAGCGCGGTATCCAGGGCGGCCTGATCGGCGCCCAGGTACTCGGCGATGCGGAAGGCCCGCTCGGAGACGCCCGGATCCTGGGTGTTGATCGCCTGGGTCACGTAGTTGTCCAGCGCAATGTCGAAACGATTGCGTTGGCCAGCCAGTTCGGCGCTCAACAGACTGAAGACGGTTTCTTCACTGAATGAGCTGTAGACCTTGGGCTTTTCAGGGGCTGGAGTGCTGTCTTCAACCGGCGACGTACCGTCCGGCGAAACGGGGGCCATGGCCTGGCAGCCGCTGAGGAAGACAAAAGCGAGGAGCAACGCGGAAGATCTATTCATATAGGAGAAGGACGACTAACCTGCGGTCGGATCATCATGACACAAGCCTTCGGCCAAACATAACCGAGTCTCAATTGATGCCTTTATAGAGGCAAGTGATTGGGACAATAGTCAGCGGTAGTTGTTCTGTCTGTGTCGAAGTAGGACAATTGCCGGCTTCACGTCACCATCAGCGACCTTGAATGGCCTTCCTTGCACTCGGTATTAACCACAAGACTGCTTCAGTAGACGTCCGCGAGCGCGTGGCCTTTACCCCTGAGCAGCTGGTGGAGGCGTTGCAGCAGCTCTGCCGACTGACCGACAGCCGCGAAGCTGCGATCCTCTCCACCTGCAATCGCAGTGAGCTTTATATAGAGCAGGATCACCTTTCGGCCGACATCATCCTGCGCTGGCTGGCCGATTATCATCATTTGAGCCTCGATGAGCTGCGTGCGAGCAGTTATGTGCACGAAGATGATGCGGCAGTTCGTCACATGATGCGGGTCGCCTCCGGGCTCGACTCGCTGGTGCTGGGCGAACCGCAGATTCTCGGCCAAATGAAATCCGCCTACGCCGTGGCGCGTGAGGCCGGCACCATCGGTCCGCTGCTCGGCCGGCTGTTCCAGGCGACGTTCAATGCAGCCAAGCAGGTGCGCACCGACACCGCCATCGGCGAAAACCCGGTGTCCGTGGCGTTTGCCGCGGTCAGCCTGGCCAAACAGATTTTCAGTGACTTGCAACGCAGCCAGGCCTTGCTGATCGGCGCCGGCGAGACCATTACCCTGGTTGCCCGTCATCTGCATGAGCTGGGTGTGAAGCGCATCGTCGTGGCCAACCGTACCCTGGAACGCGCGAGCATCCTGGCTGAACAGTTCGGCGCTCACGCGGTGCTGCTGTCGGACATCCCGGCTGAACTGGTGCGAAGCGACATCGTCATCAGTTCCACCGCGAGCCAGTTGCCGATCCTCGGCAAAGGCGCGGTGGAAAGTGCCTTGAAGCTGCGCAAGCACAAGCCGATCTTCATGGTGGACATCGCCGTCCCACGGGATATCGAGCCTGAAGTCGGCGAACTCGACGACGTTTACCTGTACAGCGTCGATGATCTTCACGAAGTGGTCGCCGAAAACCTCAAGAGCCGCCAAGGTGCTGCCCAGGCTGCGGAAGAGATGGTGTCGATCGGCGCCGACGACTTCATGGTGCGCCTGCGCGAACTGGCGGCGGTGGATGTGCTCAAGGCCTACCGCCAGCAAAGCGAGCGCATGCGTGACGAAGAATTGCAAAAGGCCCAGCGCATGCTGGCCAACGGCAGCAGCGCCGAAGACGTGCTGGTGCAACTGGCCCGTGGCTTGACCAACAAACTGTTGCACGCCCCTAGCGTACAGTTGAAAAAGTTGACTGCCGAAGGCCGCCTCGATGCGCTGGCCATGGCCCAGGAACTCTTTGCCCTCCATGAGGGCTCGTCGGATAGCTCGGATAAAAAACCGCAATGAAAGCGTCACTGCTCAATAAGCTGGACATCCTCCAGGACCGTTTCGAGGAATTGACCGCTCTGCTTGGCGATGGCGAGGTCATTTCCGATCAGGCCAAATTCCGCGCCTATTCCAAGGAATACGCGGAAGTCGAGCCGATTGTCGACACCTATAAACAGTTGCTCAAAGTGCAAGGCGACCTCGAAGGCGCCCAGGCGCTGCTCAAGGACAGCGACCCGGACATGCGCGAAATGGCCGTGGAAGAAGTGCGTGAAGCCAAAGACCAACTGATCGAAATCGAAGCCCGGCTGCAACGCATGTTGCTGCCCAAGGATCCGAACGACGGGCGCAACGTGTTCCTCGAAATCCGTGCCGGCACCGGCGGTGACGAGGCGGCGATTTTCTCCGGCGACCTGTTCCGCATGTATTCGCGATACGCCGAGCGACGTGGCTGGCGGGTCGAGATTCTCTCGGAGAACATCGGCGAGCACGGCGGCTATAAAGAAGTCATCGCCCGGGTCGAAGGCGAGAATGTCTACGGCAAGCTGAAATTCGAATCCGGCGCGCACCGTGTACAGCGGGTTCCGGCGACTGAATCCCAGGGCCGCATCCACACCTCGGCGTGTACCGTGGCCGTGTTGCCCGAGCCGGACGAGCAGGAAGCGATCGAGATCAACCCGGCGGATATTCGGGTCGATACCTACAAGTCCTCCGGGGCCGGTGGCCAGCACGTCAACAAGACTGACTCGGCGATTCGTATCACGCATATACCGTCCGGTATCGTCGTTGAATGCCAAGAAGAACGTTCCCAGCACAAGAACCGTGCCCGGGCGATGTCCTGGCTGTCGGCCAAGCTTAACGACCAGCAGACCAGCGCCGCCGCGAATGCCATCGCCAGCGAGCGTAAACTGCTGGTGGGTTCGGGTGATCGCTCCGAGCGGATCCGCACCTACAACTTTGCCCAGGGCCGGGTCACCGACCACCGGGTCAACCTGACGCTGTATTCCCTCGACGAAATCCTCGCCGGGGGCGTCGAAGCCGTGATCGAGCCGTTGTTGGCCGAGTTCCAGGCCGACCAATTGGCGGCGATAGGTGAGTAAATGACGATCATTGCCAGTTTGTTGCGTGCTGCCGATCTACCCGACTCACCGACGGCGCGCCTGGATGCCGAGTTGTTGCTGGCCGCTGCGTTGGGCAAGTCCCGCAGCTTCCTGCACACCTGGCCCGAGCGCATCGTGCCGAGCGAAGCAGCGCTGACGTTTGCCAGTTACTTGCAGCGCCGTCGCGGCGGTGAGCCGGTGGCGTACATCCTCGGCCAGCAAGGTTTCTGGAAGCTCGATCTGGAAGTCGCCCCGCACACGCTGATCCCGCGCCCGGACACTGAATTGCTGGTGGAAACCGCGCTGGAATTGTTACCCGCGACACCGGCCACGGTCCTCGACCTCGGCACCGGCAGCGGCGCGATTGCCCTGGCCCTCGCCAGCGAACGCCCGGCCTGGAAAGTCACCGCCGTGGATCGCGTGATCGAAGCCGTGGCATTGGCCGAACGCAATCGCCAGCGCTTGCACCTGAAAAACGCCACGGTGTTGAGCAGCCATTGGTTCAGCGCCCTGGAAGGTCAACGTTTTCAACTGATCATCAGCAACCCGCCTTACATCGCGTCCGCCGATCCACACCTTGTGGAAGGCGACGTGCGTTTCGAGCCGGCCAGTGCCTTGGTCGCCGGTGTCGACGGGCTCGACGATCTGCGTTTGATCGTCGCCCAGGCCCCGGATTACCTCGAAGCCGGCGGCTGGTTGATGCTGGAACACGGCTATGATCAGGCCGACGCGGTGCGCGATTTGTTGCTGACCCATGGTTTTGAAGAAGTCCACAGCCGCACCGATCTGGGCGGTCACGAACGCATCAGTCTGGGGCGCCTGCCGTGCTGAATGATCAGGAATTGTTGCGCTACAGCCGACAGATTCTGTTGCAACACGTCGACATCGACGGTCAATTGCGGCTGAAAGAAAGCCGTGTGCTGATCATCGGCCTCGGCGGTCTTGGCTCGCCGGTGGCGCTGTATCTGGCGGCGGCCGGGGTCGGTGAGTTGCATCTGGCGGACTTCGATACGGTCGACCTGACCAACCTGCAACGCCAGATCATTCACGACACCGACAGCGTCGGCGTGAGCAAAGTCGATTCTGCGATCCGCCGCTTGAGCGCGATCAACCCCGAAATCCAACTGGTCGCCCATCGCGCGGCGCTGGATGAAGACTCCCTGGCCGCGGCGGTTGCTGCGGTGGATCTGGTGCTGGACTGTTCCGACAATTTCTCCACCCGCGAGGCGGTCAACGCCGCGTGTGTGGCGGCGCGCAAACCCTTGGTCAGCGGTGCGGCGATTCGCCTGGAAGGGCAGTTGTCAGTGTTCGACCCGCGTCTTGCGGAAAGTCCGTGTTACCACTGTTTATACGGGCACGGCAGCGAAGCCGAACTGACCTGCAGCGAAGCCGGGGTGATCGGCCCGTTGGTTGGGCTGGTCGGTAGCCTGCAAGCCCTCGAAGCGCTGAAGTTGCTGGCCGGTTTCGGCGAACCGTTGGTGGGCCGCTTGCTGTTGATCGATGCCTTGGGCACGCGCTTCCGTGAGTTGCGGGTCAAGCGTGATCCGGGTTGCAGCGTCTGTGGTACTGCCCATGCGTGAGGCGCCAATCGGCGTGTTCGACTCCGGCGTCGGTGGGCTGTCGGTGCTGGCCGAGATCCAGCGTTTGTTGCCTGACGAATCCCTGTTGTACGTCGCCGATTGCGGGAATATTCCCTACGGCGAGAAAACCCCTGAATTCATCCAGCAACGTTGCAGCGTCATCGCCGAATTTTTCCGGCAGCAGGGCGCCAAGGCGCTGGTGCTGGCCTGCAACACAGCCACTGTGGCCGGCGTGGCCAATCTGCGTCGCGATTATCCCGAATGGCCCATCGTCGGCATGGAGCCGGCGGTCAAACCGGCTGCTGCCGCCACCCGCAGTGGCGTGGTCGGTGTCCTGGCTACCACCGGCACCTTGCAGAGCGCCAAATTCGCTGCGCTGCTCGACCGCTTCGCCACGGATGTGCGGGTGATTACCCAACCTTGCCCAGGGTTGGTGGAGCTGATTGAAAGCGGCGATCTGCACAGCCAGAATCTACGTCAATTGCTCCACGGCTATGTCGCGCCCCTGCTGGCCGCAGGCTGCGACACGATAATTCTCGGCTGCACGCATTATCCCTTTCTAAAGCCGTTGCTTAAGCAGATGATCCCGGAAGACATCAGTTTGATTGACACGGGTGCCGCCGTGGCGCGGCAACTGCAACGCCTGTTGGCCGAGCGTGAGTTACTCGCCGAGGGGCCGGTTCGTGCCGCGCAGTTCTGGACGAGTGCCGAACCGGAACATTTCAGAAATATCCTGCCGGTACTGTGGAATTCGCCGGGCATTGTGCAAAGCTTCAAGTACTAGAAAAAAAGGCTGGGGCAAACGAGTAATTGGGGTGAACTTCTGATTAACCGTCGACTTCTATAGCTGTGATTGCAAGCTACAAAAAAAAACCACACGAAATCGTTCGGAAAAGGATGTTTCTAATGAAGCGACTATTCTGTTTGGCCGCGATTGCGACCGCATTGATGGGGCAAAGTTTGACCGCACAAGCGGCTGGCGTGGAGTTCGGGGTCGGTCAGACCAGCGATTCAACCATGACCTACCGATTGGGGATGCAATTCGATTGGGACAAGAGCTGGCTTCAAAGTGATGTCGGTCGTGTGACCGGTTACTGGAGCGGCGCCTATACCTATTGGGATGGCGACAAGACTTCCGGCACCAGCAGCCTGTCGTTCTCTCCGGTGTTTGTTTACGAGTTTGCCGGGCAAAACGTCAAACCGTATCTCGAGGCGGGAATTGGTGTTGCGCTGTTCTCCAACACCAAACTGGAAGACAACAACATCGGGCAGGCTTTTCAGTTCGAAGACCGCTTCGGTTTCGGGCTGCGTTTTGCCGGTGGGCATGAAGTCGGGATTCGTGCGACGCACTATTCCAATGCCGGCCTGAACAGCAACAACGACGGTGTGGAAAGTTATTCGCTGCACTACACGATGCCGTTGTAAGCACCAAACCCTGTGGGAGCGGGCTTGCTCGCGAAAGCGGACTGACAGTCAACTTAAGTGTTGAATGTTGAACCGCCTTCGCGAGCAAGCCCGCTCCCACAGGTGTATTGAGGTGTCTTCGGTGTCAGCGATACACCGACACAATTCCCTGCCGCTCTTCGATGCATTCCGGCGAACCCGTCTCGAATTCCCGGCAGATCAGCGGGCGTTTTTCGTAGATGGTGCACATCATCGTGTTGCGATCCAGCGCCGCACACCAGCCGTCATCCAGCCGCAACATCACTTCCCCGCCCCAGTCATCGGTATCGATAAAACGCTCGGGCACGCCGGTTTCGGTGATCAGCATGACTTCGAGTTGGCAGCAGCAGGCTGAGCACGTCGAGCACGTGACCGCCGGCTCGGCGATTTGCGTGTGGGGGATGGTTTTCATGGGGCGCAGTGTAAGGCAGTGGGCCGTTGCTGTGTGAAAGGCCTGACGGACGCTCAGTCGCGGTGATCCGTCGCCAGCCGCTGGGCCATGAAGTGCAACGTAGGAAACAGCATCGCCCAGAGCAGTCCAATGCCCATCAGCGTGGGCACCCGGCCGTAGGGAAATTGCACTCCCGCCAGTTGGCTACCGGCGTAATACGACAACGGCCCACCGATGGCGCCCAACAGGCTGGCCAGCCACCAGGGATCGGCGCTCCACATCAGGCAATGACGCAACGTAGTCGCCAGCAGTGCCCACAACAGCATCAGCCACAGCGGAATCAACGGCGCGACGTCGGCGAAGTCGAACACCCCCAGCCAGCGTAATGAACTGTCGACGGTGGTGCCCAGCAACACGACGCTGAGGATAAGTCGGCCTTCATCGACCCAACGACTTATCCACAGCAGATGAATCACCAGCACCGCCAGCGGCACCAACAGCCAAAGGCTGCTGCCGCCCACCACGCAGGCGAACCAGCCGAGCTGGAACAGTGCGGCGTTGGCGATACGTTCAAGCATCGAAACGGCCGAGCAATGGTGCCGGCATCGCCGCCGGTTTGGCCAACAGTAATTGCGCGGTGCCGATGGTGCGCTCCAGGAAACCCCCTTCGCAGTAGCACAGGTAAAACTCCCACAACCGCAGGAAATACTCGTCGTAGCCCAATTCGCTCAAGCGCCCGTGGGCGCGGCGAAAATTCTCATGCCACAGGCGCAGGGTCCTGGCGTAGTGCAGGCCGAAATCCTCCATGTGCAGCAGGTTCATGTCGGTGTCGCGGCTGACGATCTCCAGCATTTTCTGCACACAGGGCAGGGCGCCGCCGGGGAAGATGTAGCGCTGGATGAAATCGACACTGGTCTTGGCCTGTTCATAGCGCTGCTCGCGGATGGTGATCGCCTGCAACAGCATCAAGCCGTTGCTCTTGAGCAGGTGCGCGCATTGCTTGAAGTAGGTCGGCAGGAAGCGATGGCCGACCGCTTCGATCATCTCGATCGACACCAGTTTGTCGTACTGGCCGGTGAGGTCGCGGTAATCCGACAGTAACAAGGTGATCTGGTCTTGCAAACCCAGGGCCTCGATTCGCTGGGCGGTGAAGGCGAACTGCTCTTTGGACAGCGTGGTGGTGGTGACTTTGCAGCCGTAGTGCTGGGCGGCGTAGATCGCCATGCTGCCCCAACCGGTGCCGATTTCCAGCAGATGATCGCCGGGCTGGAGGTCGAGCTTCTGGCAGATCCGCTCCAGTTTGTTCAGTTGCGCCTGTTCCAGGGTGTCTTCGGGGCTGAGGAACTGCGCCGCCGAATACATCATCGTCGGGTCGAGAAATTGTTCGAACAGGTCGTTGCCCAGATCGTAATGGGCGGCGATGTTTTTCTGCGAGCCCTTGCGCGTGTTGCGATTGAGCCAGTGCAGTCCTTGCACGAACGGCCGGCCGAGTTTGGCCAGACCACCTTCCAGCGCATCCAGCACTTCAAGGTTGCTGACGAATACCCGGACCACTGCCGTCAGGTCCGGCGAAGTCCAATAACCGTGGATAAACGCTTCGCCCGCGCCGATTGAACCGTTACTCGCCACCAGTCCCCAGAGCGCCGCATCCAGGACATGGATCTCCCCCAGCAGATGGCCGCCGGGCGTGCCGAAGACATGCCGTTCGCCGTCTTCGACCACCACCAGTTGCCCGTGCTTGAGGTGCGCCAATTGCCGTAAAACACCCCGCCGCAGTAGCGAGCCGGACAAGCCGTTGGTGCTGAGCAGATTGGCTTTGGCCGAAACGCTAGGGGATTTCATGGCGGCGATCCTGTGGGGCAACGATGGCGGTTTGAAAGCTGCCATCGGCAGCCCGGTGAGCAAAAATCGGCGCGCGTTTGAGCAGCAGGCGCACGGCCTGCCAATAGATCGCCAGGCAGGTTTTCGCGGTCATCCACGGAAAGCGCCGCAAGTAACGGTGCAGGCTGTGGCGATCCAGCGGTTCGCGTTGCAGGTTGAGCGTGGCGTCGAACAGTTTCAGTTCGCCCTGCCAGTCGGCCATGTGCACGCCGAGCTTTTGCGCGGCGGGGCTGAAGCTCATGCGGTATTCGAGATCCGGCGGCAGAAACGGCGACACGTGAAACGCCTTGGCCACGGCGAAATGCTGATGGAAATCACCCAGGTGTTCTGGCGCCTTGGCCGGCAACACGTAGTGATAACGTTCGCGCCACGGGGTGTTAGTGACTTCGCAGAGAATCGCCGCCAGTTGGCCGTCGGCTTCATGGCAATAGAAAAAACTCACCGGGTTGAACGACAGGCCCCAACTGCGGGCCTGGGTCAGCAGGCAGATCGAGCCTTGGGGCTCATGGCCGATGGCTTGGCCGACCTGCTGCCGTACGGCATTGATCAAACGCATGCCGGTGCCGGTAAACGCTTTCAGATAGTCGCGCTCGCGAAACGAGAACGCGGCAAAACGGCTGCGCCCTGACAGCGCTGACAAACCCAGCACCGCATCCTGTTCGTCGAGATCGAGGTACAGCAGGCCGATCCGATAACGGAATTCATGACGCCGGGGCGCAAACCGCCGGTGGGCGATCCAGCCGCTGTAGAGGGCACTGTTCACAGCACTTCACCGAACGAGCGGGCCACGCGCAAGGCACTGACCACGCCGTCCTCATGAAAGCCGCTGGCCCAATAGGCGCCGCAATAATAGGTGTGCTGCGCACCGTTCAATTCTTCCCAGCGTTGCTGCGCCGCCACCGCTTTCAAGCTGTATTGCGGATGGGCGTAGGTGTATTTCGCGAGCACCTTGAACGGGCTGATGCCGGCGCTCTGGTTAAGGCTGACGCAGAACGTGGTGTCGCTCTGGATGCCTTGCAGGATGTTCATGTTGTAGGTGACGGCGGTCCGCGTGTGCCCGGCGCCACCAAGGCGAAAATTCCAGCTCGCCCAGGCGAGTTTTCGCTCAGGCAGCAGGCGGGTATCGGTGTGTAAAACCACCTCGTTGTCGGCGTAGGGCAGGGCACCAAGGATCGACTGCTCGGCAGCGCTCGGCTCGGCCAGCAGTTTCAGCGCCTGATCGCTATGGCAGGCGAACACCACTTTGTCGAAGCGCTCGCTGCCGGCGGGGCTGTGGATAACCACGCCATCCGCATCACGCTCGACGCGGGTAACGGGGCAGTTGAGGCGAATCCGCTCTTTAAACGAGGCAGTCAGTGGCGCGACATAAGCGCTCGACCCACCCTCGATCACACACCATTGCGGACGATTACTGATAGACAGCAAACCGTGATTCCTGAAAAAGCGCAGGAAGAACTGCATCGGGAAACCGAGCATGTCGGCCATGGACATCGACCAGATCGCCGCGCCCATCGGCACGATGTAATGCAGGATGAAACGCTCGCCGTAGCCGCCGGCCTTCAGGTAGTGATCGAGGGTGGTGTCGGCGCCGATCCGTTGTTCCTCAAGATCGCGCAGGGCTTCTTTATTGAAACGCTGGATGTCGCGCAACATGCCCCAGAACCCCGGCGACAGCAGGTTACGACGCTGGGCGAACAGGCTGTTGAGGTTGTTGCCGTTGTACTCAAGGCCCGAGTCCGGGTCGGTGACCGAGAAGCTCATCTCGGTGGGTTTGAAGCCCACGCCGAGTTGCCCCAGCAAGCGCATGAAATTCGGGTAGGTCCAGTCGTTGAACACAATGAAACCGGAGTCCACCGCATAGCGTTGGCCATCGACCGTCACATCCAGCGTGTGGGTGTGGCCGCCGACCCAGTCGCCGGCCTCGAACAGGGTGATCTCGTGGCTGCGACTGAGCAGATAAGCGCTGGTCAGCCCCGAGATACCGCTGCCGATAATGGCGATGTTCACGGTTGATCCTTGATCGGCGGATGGCTGCGCACCATGCGTTTGCCGATCGCCAGTTTCACTCGATTGGGCAATTTCGACAGCGGCCAGAGCGCCGCCATGAACAGCGCCGGGAAAGCGATTTCCAACGGCCGGTTCTTGAGTTTGGCGAAGATGTGTCGCGCGGCTTTATCCACAGGCCAACTGAGCGGCATCGGGAAATCGTTTTTCGCCGTCAGCGGCGTGTCGACAAACCCGGGGCTGACCACGGTGACTTCAATGCCTTCCGGCGCCAGGTCGATGCGCAACGATTCGAACAAGTAACGCAGCCCGGCCTTCGAGGCGCCGTAGGCTTCGGCCCTGGGCAGCGGCAGGTAAGTCACCGAACTGGCGACGCCCACCAGATGCGGCGCGGTGCCTTTGCGCAGCAACGGCAAGGCCGCTTCGATGCAATAACTGCTGGCCAGCAGGTTGGTGCGCACCACGTGCTCGACGATCGATGCATCGAACTGCTTGGCATCGACGTATTCGCAGGTGCCGGCGTTGAGGATCACCGTGTCCAGGTAACCCCAGTCCTCGGTGATCCGCTCGCCGATTTCGCGCACGGTCTGGCTGTTGGTCAGGTCTCCGGCGACCACCATCACTTGCCCCGGATACCGCTGGGACAGGATCTTGAGTGGTACGACCGAGCGTGAACTGACCGCCAGATGCGCACCGGTTTTCAAGATTTCTTCGGCCAGCGCGGCGCCAATGCCGCTGCTCGCGCCCGTCAACCAGTACCGTCTTGGAGGTACAAGGCTCATCCCATTCTCCTTTTCAGCCAGGCGATCGCCCGGCCCAATACAGGTAGATGTTCATAAAGCAGTGCCCCGGCATCGAAGTAATCCCGGTGACGATAAACCTTGTCGCGCCAAAGCAGGTGCGAGCAGCCGTCGACGCTGATCAACCGACCACCGGCCAGACGCGGATGGCGGTAGCTCATGACCCAGCGTAGATAACCTTCGCCTTCGCTGATCTGGTCGAAGCCATGAAAATCGAAATGCAGCTCGCTGACGTTGGCGTAGAGTTCGGTGAAGTAGCTGCGCATCTGCACCAGACCCTTTACCTCGTGGAGCGGGTCGGTGAAGTGCACGTCGTGGGTGTAGAGCTGATTGAGGCGTTGCAGGTTGTCCTTGTTCAGGTCCGCAAACTGCCGGGCAAAGCACCGCAGAAACTCACTCATAGCCGCCTCCGGCCGCTTGTCGCGACGGCAGGTTCTTGAACGCGGCCAGGGCTCGCTCGCGAGACTTGCTTAAATTGACGATCGGCGACGGATAATCTGTAACGCCGAACAAGCCACTGAGGTTGGCGGGGTTGTGCACTTCTTTTTTATTCAGCCCGGCCAGTTCCGGCAGCCAGTGCTTGATGAACACGCCTTCGGCGTCGAATTTTTCCGACTGGCTCAGCGGGTTGAAGATGCGGAAGTAGGGCGCCGAATCGGTGCCGGTGGACGAACTCCACTGCCAGCCGCCGTTGTTCGCCGCCAGATCGCCATCGATCAGGTGACGCATGAAAAAGCGCTCGCCCTCACGCCAGTCGATCAGCAGGTTCTTGGTCAGGAACATCGCCACCACCATGCGCAGGCGATTGTGCATCCAGCCGGTTTCCAGCAGTTGGCGCATTGCCGCGTCAATGATCGGCAGACCGGTGCGGGCTTCTTGCCACGCGGCGAGTTCATCCGGCGCGTCGCGCCAGGCCAGGGCTTCGGTTTCCGGGCGGAAAGCGCGATGCCGCGACACCCGTGGGTAGCCCACCAGAATGTGTTTGTAGAACTCGCGCCACAGCAGTTCATTGATCCAGGTGACGGCGCCGACCTTGCCGCTTTCGAACTCGCCCTGATTGCTTTGCAGCGCGGTGTGCAAACACTGGCGCGGGGAAATCACCCCGGCCGCCAGATAGGCCGAAAGCTGACTGGTGCCGGGTTTAGCCGGGAAGTCGCGTTCGCTCTGGTAGTAATCGATTTGCGCGTCGGCGAAGGTGTCGAGACGACGCCGGGCTTCGGCTTCACCGGCGGGCCAGAGCGTAATCAAACTGTCTTTCGGCGTCTCGAAACCATCGACACGGGAAGGGATTTCATCGCTGTCGATGTTCAACGGCGCCTGGATGCCGGGTGCACTCACCAACTTGGGCAGCGAGCGGCGCAAACGGTCGTAGCAGACTTTGCGGAACTGACTGAACACCTGGAAGTAGGTGCCGGTTTTGGTCAGCACGGTGCCCGGCGAGAACAACAGTTGATCGAGGTAGCTGTGAAAGTCGATGCCCTCGGCCTTCAAGGCCTGGGCGACTGCTTCATCACGGCGGCTTTCATGGATGCCGTATTCCTCGTTGACGTGCACCGCGTCGATCTTCAATTGCCGGCACAGTTCGAGGAGCACCTTAGGCGCTCCGTCCCAGCGCGATGCTGTGCGGATCAGCAGGGGAATGTTGAGCTTGCCCAGCGCCAGGCTCAATTCGCCCAGGTTGCGCAGCCAAAAATCCACTTTGCACGGCGCGTCGTCATGTTCCTGCCATTGTTCCGGGCTCAACAGGTACACCGCCACGCTCGGGCCACGGGCTGCGGCGGCCGAGAGGGCGGTGTTGTCGTGCAGGCGCAAGTCGCTGCGCAGCCAGATCAATTGCATGGTGGTTCCCGTACTCGACATTAAATAAGCCCACGCTGGACGAGGTCCTGATGGGCCGACAAGGGATCTTCGGCCAGGGACAAATTAGCTATTTCAGTGGTTCTTACGGACAACTCAGCGTGGTGGATGCATACCGTTGGTCCGACAATCATTTTTGGGCAACTGACGCCGCTTAAAAGTTTCGGCAGCTGCGCCAGGTTCATGGCCTTGCTGGAATACAGCAGTACGCCACGGGCTTGCAGGTGTTCGACCGCCAGTGCGAGTTCCCCGGCGGGCAGTGGCCAGTCGAACACTTCCACCGGGCAATCGGTGCTGCTGATCAGCCACGCGGTGAGCCACAGGTGAGGTTCCAGGGGCAAATCCGAGTGGTTGATCAACAACAGCGGCGCGGCGCGCAATTGCCGGTTGTTATGGTAGATGCGTGCGCCAAATTTGCTGCGCAGCCAGGAGTAAAAGAACACCCGCTCCATCTGCGCGCCGAACTGGCCTTGCCAACGTTGTTCCAGCTCGTTCAATAACGGCATCAACAGTTGTTCGCACAAGGTCCGGGGCGGGTACAGCGCCATGGCCTGGTTGACGGTGTCATCGAGGGTGCGTTCGTTCAGTTGAGTGATCGCTTCCAGAAGTGTGTTGCGCAGCAGGTGCCAGTCGTTTTCGACGGACTCGGTAAAGGCCTGCGGTGTGTCGAGCAGTTGCTTGACCTGGCTGACGGCAACGCCGCGATTGAGCCAGGTGAGAATCGTCAGAATCCGTTGCACGTGTTCGGCCGAGAACAGCCGATGTCCCTTGGGCGTGCGTTGCGGCACGATCAGGCCGTAGCGCCGTTCCCAGGCACGCAGGGTGATGGCGTTGACCCCGGTCTGGCGCGCCACTTCACGAATCGGCAGCCAGCCTTCGTCCAGGGCCTTTTTGAAGTCGGCGCCGAGGTCTTCTCGGGCGCTGGTGTCGGGTGTGTTGTTCATTTAGATCGCATTTCGCAGGCTGAGGTTTTCCGGGTGCGGTTGCAGGTAAACCTGTTGCGCAATGTACGGATCCGGGTGTTGGCGGAAGTAATGCTTGAGCAGCGTCAACGGCACCACCAACGGCACGATGCCATGGCGGTACTGGCCGATGACGCGTTGCATTTCCTGTTTGTCTTCCGCGCTGATGGCCTGTTTGAGGTAACCGCTGATGTGTTGCAAGACGTTGGTGTGGGTGCGGCGGGTGGCGCATTTTTTCAGCGCCTCCATCAGTTCGCTGAAATAACGCGGGCCGAGTTCTTTTGGGTCGGTCTTGCCCATGTTGCCCAGCAGGTTGCCCAGGGTTTTGTATTGCACCGGATTGTGGGCCATCAGCAGGTATTTGTAGCGCGAGTGAAAATCCATGAGGCCGCGACGGCTCAGGCCTTCCTGTAGCAATTCTTGCCAGGCGCTGTAGGCAAACACGCGGGTCAGGAAGTTTTCCCGCAGCACCGGGTCATTGAGGCGGCCGTCTTCTTCCACCGGCAGGTTCGGGTGTTGTTCGCAAAAGGCCTGGGCGTAGATGCCGCGTCCACCACCGTCCACCGGTGCGCCGTTGGGGTGGTAGACCTTGACCCGCAGCAGCCCGCAGGAAGGAGATTTCTGCATGAAGATGTAGCCGCAGATATCGCCCAGTTCAGCGGCCATTTTCTGACCGTACTCGGCGAGCGGTTGGGTGACGTTGATGTCGCGGTTGACCGTGCCGACGGCTTCGGGATGCTCGGCATCGCCCACCAGGCGAATCGGTTCGCGGGGGATGCCGAGACCGATCGCGACTTCCGGGCACACCGGCACGAAATCGAAATAGTCCGTGAGGGTGCGACTGCACAGTCGCGATTCCTTGTGCCCGCCATTGAAGCGCACCTCGGCACCCATCAGGCAGGCACTGATCGCGATTTTCGGTTTGGCGGGGACGATGGGCATTGCAGCACCTCGAATCTAATACCTGTACAGAATTTTTGATCTGTACAACATAATCCTCATCATAGATTCGAAGCTGTACAAGTCAAATTATTTGTATAGGTTTTTGAAGTGCTCGCGATGTAGGTCGCTGACCCACCGCATTCGCGAGCAAGCCCACTTCCACAGGGGATCTACTTCCAGCCCAATAGCCAGGCGTCGCTGTTTTTCAGGGTTTGCCAATCCAGCCGTTCACTGCGCTGCGTCAACACCGCCTGCAACTCAACCGCCAGCACCGTGCCGTCCTCAGCCCGGAACAGCTCGGTCACCAGAAAATGTTTTTCGCGGTTTTGCGGTTGGGCTGCTGTCCATTTCGACAGCAGCAATTTCCCCGGATTGATGCGATTCACTGCAGGTGCGCGTGCAAGCGGCGGGCGGCTTCCTGGCCGCTGAGCCACGCGCCTTCGACGCGACCGGACAGGCACCAGTCGCCACACACATAAAGACCCAGATCGGCATCCGCCAACACGCCCCATTCATGACTGCTGGCAGGGCGGGCATAGAGCCAGCGGTGGGCGAGGCTGAAGGTCGGTGCGGGCATCGCGCTGTGCAGCAGCTCGGCGAAGGCCCCGTGCAGTTGCTCGATCACGGCTTCCTTGGACAGGTCGATATGTTGCCGGCTCCAGGCGCTGGTGGCGTGCAATACCCATGTGTCCAGCGTGTTGTCGCGCCCGGGTTTGCTGCGGTTGCGGGCCAGCCAGTCGAGCGGACTGTCCTGCACGAAGCAGCCTTCCATGGGCGTATCCAGCGGGGTGTCGAAGGCCAGGGCGATCGCCCAGGTCGGGTCCATTTTGACCCCGGCAGCGGCTCCTGCGAGTTTCGGCGCGGAGGCCAGCAATGCGGTCGCCTGAGGCGCCGGTGTCGCGATGACTACGTGGCTGAAGGGACCGTGGGTGAAGCCTTCGGCGTCTTGTAGATGCCAGTGTTCTTCGCCGCGATAGACCTCGGTGATCCGGCAGGCGAAATGCACTTCAAGATCCCCGAGCAGCGCGCGGGTAATGGCGCTCATGCGGGGCGTGCCGACCCAACGGGTTTGCTCATCCGGCGACAGGTTGAGCTGGCCGCCCTGGAACGTATAGAGCTGCGGCGTCCATTCGGCGACCCATCCATTGGCTTGCCAGCGCTGCACTTCGGTGACGAAGCGCCGGTCACGTGCCGTGAAATACTGCGCACCCATGTCCAGAGCACCGGCGTCACTGCGCTTGCTCGACATGCGTCCGCCGCTGCCACGGCTTTTATCGAAGAGTTGAACGACATGCCCGGCCTCCGTCAGGGCCTGGGCGGCTGAGAGTCCGGCGATGCCGGTGCCGATGATTGCGATAGGTACAGTCATAGGGGCCTCGTTTACCTTTCTGTACAGACTACGCCGTGGATTAAACCTGTACAATATTGTTTTTTGGTATAACTTTTAGCGTTCTTGTTCTGACAGCTTGGCCTATTGTTAAACACAGACCCTGCCCGATACCAAAGATCCCTGCTTATAAAAATAGACTAGTGATCACGGTAAAACGCCACGCGAGGAAGAAGTCATGCACATATTGCTGACCGGCGGTACTGGTTTGATAGGACGTCAACTCTGTCATCACTGGTTGAGTCAGGGACATCGCCTTACGGTCTGGAGTCGCACGCCGGCAAAAGTCGCGAAAATCTGTGGCGCTCAGGTGCGAGGCATTGCCCGTCTCGAAGACCTTGGCCAGGAACCGCTCGATGCGATTATCAACCTGGCCGGCGCGCCGATTGGTGATAGTTGGTGGACCCACAAGCGCAAAACGCTTTTGTGGAGCAGCCGCATCGGCCTCACCGAATCCCTGCTGGCCTGGCTCGAAACCCGTGAGCAAAAACCTGAATTGCTGATCTCCGGTTCTGCGGTCGGCTGGTATGGCGACGGTGGCGAGCGTGAGTTGACCGAAGAGTCGCCGCCCGTAATCGATGATTTCGCCAGCCAGTTGTGCATTGCCTGGGAGGAAACCGCCCAGCGTGCTGAAGCCTTGGGCATTCGGGTGATTCTGGTGCGCACCGGGTTGGTCGTGTCCGCCGAGGGCGGCTTTTTGTCGCGGCTGTTGCTGCCGTTCAAACTCGGGCTGGGCGGGCCGATCGGCAACGGTCGGCAGTGGATGCCGTGGATTCATATCAAGGATCAAATCGCCCTGATTGATTTTCTTCTGCATCGCATTGATGCCAGCGGTCCATATAATGCCTGCGCGCCCAAACCGGTGCGCAATCGCGAATTCGCCAAGACGCTGGGCAGCGTATTGCACCGCCCGGCGTTCATGCCCATGCCGGCCCTGGCGCTGAAGGTTGGCCTAGGCGAAATGTCGCTGCTGTTGCTGGGCGGCCAGAAAGCCGTGCCGGCCCGCTTGCTGGCAGCGGGTTTCACTTTCCAGTTCACCGATTTACGCGCGGCGTTGGACGACGTGTCCAGCCGCCTCTGAAATAGGACGTTGCATGACCGATCACGCGTTGCTTCTGGTCAACCTGGGCTCACCGGCCTCCACTTCGGTGGCGGATGTGCGCAGCTACCTCAATCAATTTCTGATGGACCCGTATGTGATCGACCTGCCATGGCCGGTGCGACGTTTGCTGGTGTCGCTGATCCTGATCAAGCGCCCGGAGCAGTCGGCCCACGCCTACGCTTCGATCTGGTGGGAGGAGGGCTCGCCGCTGGTGGTGCTCAGCCGGCGCCTGCAACAGGCCATGACCGCTCGCTGGACCCACGGCCCCGTGGAGCTGGCGATGCGTTACGGCGAGCCGTCGATTGAATCGAAATTGCTGGAACTGGTCGCCCAGGGCCACAAGCGCATTACCCTCGCGCCGCTTTATCCACAGTTTGCCGACAGCACCGTGACCACGGTGGTCGAAGAAGCCCGGCGCGTGATTCGGGAGAAGAAGCTCAGTGTGCAGCTCTCGATTCTGCAGCCGTTCTACGACCAGCCGGAATACCTCGATGCGCTGGTGGCCAGTGCCAAGCCGTACCTTGAGCAGGATCATGATCACCTGTTGTTGAGTTTCCATGGTTTGCCGGAACGGCACCTGACCAAGCTCGATCCGACCGGCCAGCATTGCTTCAAGAATGAAGACTGCTGCAAGAACGCTTCGCCGGCCGTATTGGCGACCTGCTACCGCGCCCAATGCCTGCGCACGGCGGCGGAGTTTGCCAAGCGCATGGGCTTGCCGGAGGGCAAGTGGTCGGTGTCGTTCCAGTCGCGACTGGGCCGGGCGAAGTGGATCGAACCCTACACCGAAGCACGCCTCGATGAGTTGGGCAAAAGTGGCGCGAAGAAGATCCTGGTGATGTGCCCGGCGTTCGTCGCCGATTGCATCGAGACCCTGGAAGAAATCGGTGATCGCGGGCTGGAGCAGTTCCGCGAAGCGGGAGGGGAGGAGTTGGTGCTGGTGCCGTGCCTCAACGATGATCCGCAATGGGCGAAGGCGTTGAATGCGTTGTGCGAGCGAGCGCCGTTGGCCTTGTAAACATCACACAGAATGTGAGGCAGGCTTGTTGTGGCGAGGGGGCTTGCCCCCGTTCGGCTGCGAAGCAGTCGTAAATGCAGCAAACGCGGTGAGTCTGATGGTTCACCGTTGCAGGATTTAGGGCCGCTTCGCGACCCAACGGGGGCAAGCCCCCTCGCCACAGAAGGTTGTGTCGGCTTTAGAGCAAAGGCTCATCCGCCTTCTTGTGCTTCCAGCTGTCATTGCCCGGCAGCAACAGGTTCAGCGCAATCGCCACCACCGCGCACAGCGCGATGCCTTTGAGGCCGAAGTCGTCCGGACCGGTGCCGGTGCCGACCAGTACACCGCCAATCCCGAACACCAGGGTCACCGACACAATCACCAGATTGCGCGCCTCGCCCAGGTCGATCTTGTGGCGAATCAGCGTGTTCATGCCCACTGCCGCAATCGAACCGAACAACAGGCACAGAATCCCGCCCATCACCGGCACCGGGATGCTTTGCAGCAGCGCACCGAACTTGCCGACGAACGCCAGGCTGATGGCAAAGATCGCCGCCCAGGTCATGATTTTCGGGTTGTAGTTCTTGGTCAGCATCACCGCGCCGGTCACTTCGGCGTAGGTGGTGTTGGGTGGACCGCCAAACAGACCGGCAGCCGTGGTGGCAATGCCATCGCCGAGCAGGGTGCGGTGCAGGCCGGGTTTCTTCAGGTAATCGCGACCGGTCACGCTACCGACCGCAATCACGCCGCCGATGTGCTCGATGGCCGGGGCCAGCGCCACCGGAACGATAAACAGAATCGCCTGCCAGTTGAATTCCGGCGCGGTGAAGTGCGGAATCGCAAACCACGGTGCGGCGGCAATCTTCGCGGTATCGACCACGCCGAAATAGAACGCCATCGCAAAACCGACCAATACGCCGGAGATGATCGGCACCAGGCGGAAAATCCCTTTGCCGAACACAGCGACGATCAGCGTGGTCAGCAGTGCGGGCATCGAGATCAGCATCGCGGTCTGGTAATGAATCAGCTCGGAACCGTCGCCAGCCTTGCCCATTGCCATGTTGGCGGCAATTGGCGCCATGGCCAGGCCGATGGAGATGATCACCGGACCAATCACCACCGGTGGCAGCAAGCGGTCAATGAACCCGGTGCCTTTGATCTTCACGGCCAGGCCGAGGAAGGTGTAGACGAAACCCGCCGCCATCACGCCGCCCATGGTCGCCGCGAGGCCGAACTGGCCCTTGGCGAGAATGATCGGGGTGATAAAGGCAAAGCTCGAAGCCAGGAACACCGGGACCTGACGCCCGGTGACGATCTGGAACAGAATCGTCCCCAGACCTGCGGTGAACAGCGCCACGTTCGGGTCGAGGCCGGTAATCAGCGGCATCAACACCAGGGCGCCGAACGCCACGAACAGCATCTGCGCACCCGACAGCACTGTGCGCCAGAGCGGATCGTTGAACTCATCCTGCATGCTCAAGCGTCCTTCTGCTTGGTGCCGAAGATCTTGTCACCGGCATCGCCCAGGCCCGGGATGATGTAACCGTGCTCGTTGAGTTTTTCGTCGATGGACGCGGTGTAGATCATTACGTCCGGGTGCGCTTTCTCGACGGCGGCGATGCCTTCGGGAGCGGCGACCAATACCATCGCGCGGATGTCCCGGCAGCCGGCCTTTTTCAGCAGGTCGATGGTCGCGACCATGGAACTGCCGGTGGCCAGCATCGGGTCGATGATCATCGCCAGGCGCTCGTTGATTTCCGGCACCAGTTTTTCCAGGTAGGTATGGGCCTGCAGGGTTTGTTCGTTGCGGGCCACGCCCACGGCGCTGACTTTGGCGCCCGGGATCAGGCTCAGCACGCCTTCGAGCATGCCGATACCGGCGCGCAGGATCGGCACCACGGTAATCTTCTTGCCGGCGATTTTCTCTACCGACACGGTGCCGGCCCAACCTTCGATATCGTAGGTTTCCAGCGGCAGGTCTTTGGTGGCTTCATAGGTCAGCAGGGCACCGACTTCCTGAGCGAGCTCACGGAAATTCTTCGTGCTGATGTCTGCGCGGCGCATAAGGCCAAGTTTATGACGGATCAGCGGATGGCGGATCTCTTGGATGGGCATGGGGAAAGGCTCCGGCGGCGGGCAAAAAAACCGGCCTAGATTAATCTATCCGAGGGTGTTGTCCTATAGACATAAGGTACGTTAGTCCACAAACGCTTGATCTGACCGAGCGGGATGCGTACCTTTGCCCGCTTTTCCCGAATCCCGTCCCCCTGGAGAGCGCCATGTCTGCTGATCTCGAGCATATCCGTCAAATCATGCGAGAGGCTGACTGCCTGTACACCGAAGTTGAAGTCGAGGCGGCCATCGCCCGTGTCGGTGCACACATCAACGAGCAACTGGCTGACACCAACCCGGTGGTGTTCTGTGTGATGAACGGCGGGCTGATTTTCGCCGGCAAGCTGCTCACCCATCTGCACTTCCCGCTGGAAGCGTCCTACCTGCACGCTACCCGTTATCGCAACGAAACCAGCGGCGGCGACCTGTTCTGGAAAGCCAAGCCGGAAGTTTCGTTCCTTGATCGCGACGTGCTGATCATCGACGACATCCTCGATGAAGGTCACACCTTGGGCGCGATCATCGACTACTGCAAACACGCCGGCGCCCGTGCCGTGCACACCGCCGTATTGATCGACAAGGACCACGACCGCAAGGCCCGCCCGGACCTGAAAGCCGATTTCGTCGGCCTGCCGTGCATCGACCGCTATATCTTCGGTTATGGCATGGACTACAAAGGCTACTGGCGTAATGCCAATGGGATTTTTGCCGTTAAAGGAATGTAATCAATGGCCACGCCGAGCTTTCTGGATCAAACGCTGTTTACGGAGTTGGCCGGGAAAGCGGCGAGCAACCCACGTGGCCGGCAGCATCACAACTTCCACCAAATGGAAGAGCCCTGCCACCGGATGGCGGTGGGGTTGCAGCCGAGCACGTACATCCCGCCTCATCGGCACCTGAGCGCCGACAAGGCAGAAACCCTGGTGGTGGTACGCGGCCGTCTCGGCCTGCTGATTTTTGATGAGTCGGGTCAGGTGACTGATAAGCGTGTCCTGCAGGCCGGTGGCGATTGCCTGGGAGTGGACTTGCCGGCAGGCATTTATCACGGCCTGGTGGTGCTGGAGGCTGATAGCGTGATGTTTGAATGCAAGGCCGGCCCTTTCCGTCCGATTGGTGAGGGTGAGCTGGCGCACTGGGCGCCGCGTGAAGGCGAGGCGGGTGTGGCCGAGTATCAGGCCTGGATGCGCGCACAGTTCGACTGATCTCCACCCGGTGGGAGCGGACTTGCTCGCGAAAGCGGTATATCAGCCGCATTAATGTTGACTGACACACCGCTTTCGCGAGCAAGCCCGCTCCCACAGGGATCGGTGTTCACAGATTCACTTTCGCAGACCCCATGCTAGAGTGCTCGGCCCCGCCCTCCGGAGCCTGTCATGAGCCTTTTGATCCGCAGCTGCGCCGCCCTGTTGCTGACCCTCAGCCTGCCCCTGGCTGCCGCTCCGGCGCCGATGCACGGGCAATTCCTGCCGCCGGACGACCTGACCCTGCGTGACGCCGAACCGGAGCAACAGCAACTGTTGCAGGTCACTGACTATTCCGTGGTGGTGGGCAGCCAGCGTCAGTCCACCCAACAGCCGATACCGGTGACGTCGCCGCTGCTGATCCGCCTCAAGGGCAAATCCTTGAACAAGGGCGCGACCATCAGCCAGGTGCTGGTCAACTTCGATGGCGAAAGCAAAAGCCTGAAAAAGCCGATCTACGATGAAAAGAGCAAAACGCTGACAATGTTTTACCCGCTGGCGCAGTACCGGGTGGTGATCGATTTGCTGCGCAATGACACGGTGTATTGCCAGTTCCTCAGCTACGCCAACGGTCATGTCTGGGCCGATCTGCACACCGGCAGCGTTCGCGCGCGTTGAGCCCGGCGGCCAGAGGGGGGTAAACTGCCCGCCCCGTGAAATGTCTGCGAGCTGGAGTCGGCAATGCGTAAAGATAAGAAGCAAGTGATTGGTGACGAGATCGGCGATGAGCAGATCAAACTGTTTCTCGATTTTGAACCGGTCGACGCCACTTCGCCGTCCCTGCACAAATTGATCAAGGCCTATCGCGGCTTGCGCATCGACGACTTCGAGCGCTTCCTGACGTTTTTTGTCGAAGCCGGGTACGACCTGGACGGCAAGGATGAGCACGGCAATGACTTCGTCGCGGTGATCAAGGATCAGCGCAATGCGGCCGAGTACATCGAGTTGATTGCCAAGGCGCGCGGTTAATTCCAGAGACATCGATTGTTTGCGCTGGCCCCTTCGCGAGCAAGCCCGCTCCCACATTTGGAATGCATTTCCCTGTGGGAGCGGGCTTGCTCGCGAAAGCGGTATAACTGACACCGAAGATCTTGCGCCATCAGAATCAGCGCCCATAAAAAAACGCCCCGCTCTCAACGAGAGCGGGGCGTTTTTTGTGGGACCGAATCAAGCGTAGCTTTCGGTCTCGTTACTGGCTTCAACCAGTTCCAGCGCGACGTTGTTGTGCGCATTGATCTTGCGATACAGCGCCGCGTCGGTTTCCAGGACCTTTTCCCGAGCCGGGAAGATTTCCGCCAGTTTGGCCGCCCATTCACCGGACGCTTTGTTCGGGAAGCATTTTTCGATCAGTTCCAGCATGATCGAAACGGTCACCGAAGCGCCTGGCGAAGCGCCGAGCAGTGCAGCAAGAGAACCGTCCTTGGCCGCAACCAATTCGGTGCCGAACTGCAGAACGCCACCCTTTTTCGGGTCTTTCTTGATGATCTGCACCCGTTGGCCGGCCACTTCCAGGCGCCAGTCTTCGGCTTTCGCCTCCGGGTAGAAGCGACGCAGGGATTCCAGGCGCTGCTCCATCGACTGCATCACTTCGCTGACCAGGTACTTGGTCAGGTCCATGTTGTTTTTCGCCACGGCCAGCATCGGCCCGATGTTGCCGGCGCGAACCGACAGCGGCAGGTCCATGAAGGAACCGTGCTTGAGGAACTTGGTGGTGAAACCGGCATACGGCCCGAACAGCAGGGACTTGTTGCCATCGACCACTCGGGTGTCCAGGTGCGGCACGGACATCGGTGGCGAACCCACCGCCGCCTGGCTGTAGACCTTGGCCTGGTGGTGCTTGACCACTTCCGGATTGTCGCAACGCAGCCACTGGCCACTGATCGGGAAGCCGCCGAAGCCTTTGCTTTCTTCGATGCCCGACGCCTGCAGCAATGGCAATGCCGCGCCGCCCGCGCCGAGGAACACGAACTTGGCGTCGACTTCACGGGTGTTGCCGCTGTTGACGTCCTTGATGCTGACGGTCCAGCCGCCGTTGTTACGCTTCAGGCCGGTCACTCGCTTGCAGTACTTGACCTGGGCATCGGGTGCGCTGGTCAGGTGCTTGAGCAGTTGATTGGTCAGGGCGCCGAAGTTGACGTCGGTGCCGTTCATCACGCGGGTGGCGGCGAGGACTTCGTCAGGCGAGCGGCCCGGCATCATCAGCGGCATCCACTCGGCCATCTTGGCCTTGTCTTCGGTGTATTCCATATCGGAAAACGCGTGGTGCTTGCTCAGCACGTCGAAGCGCGACTTGAGGAAGGACACGCCGCTGTCACCCTGCACGAAACTCAGGTGCGGCACCGGGCTGATGAACGACTTGCACGAGCCGAAGGTGCCTTTCTTGGTCAGGTACGACCAGAACTGCTTGGACACCTCGAACTGCGTGTTGATGTGCACGGCTTTCTTGATGTCGACATTGCCGTCGGCGGCCTGGGGTGTGTAATTGAGCTCACACAGCCCGGCGTGACCGGTCCCGGCGTTGTTCCACGGGTTGGAACTCTCCGCGGCACCGGAATCCATCAGCTCGACGACTTCCAGCTTGATCGCGGGGTCGAGCTCTTTGAGCAGTACAGCGAGGGTGGCACTCATGATGCCGGCCCCAACGAGTACTACGTCGACTGCTTCGTTATGCGCCATTTAACGCGTCTCCAAAATCTGCAGCACCAAATTGTCGGCATGGCTGCCAGGCGTTCCGGGGCGTGTCAGTGATGCCCCACGTACCCATGGCAGTGTCGCCATGTCCGAATCTTCGCAATTTTTCGCAACTTCGACGGACGCTACCGGCTGGGTTAATGAGCCCTATGAACTCATTTCAACGCGCAACTGGCAATTCGACTTATGGTCGAGACATCCGTTTGTGCAACCAAATCCGTAGCGGACAGGCTTCAGGCTCCGGTGTTCGAGGAGTACTCGGTCCTGTGTCGTTGGGCTGTTTCAGACGCTAATGGTGCATGTTCAGACGCAAAACTATTCATTTGCTCGCCACACTCTTGTGAAGTTGTGAAAACCCGTTTTTTTCACGCTCTTTTGAAGACGTGAACCTCAAAAAAGGGCTGTCCCAGCCTGGCACCGTGCCCGGATAGATTGCCGCCATGGGATACATGACAGGCAAAACGGGCAAACAGCTCAGTGACCGAGCGTAATGACAGCTCTGCAGATTCGCGAAAAGTGGGGGTTTTGCTCAAGGAACAGCAAGCGCGCCAGCTTCACTCGATCTGTGTGGGCGGCTCTCTGTGGGCGGTGCGGGGTGCCAATACCGAGGCATTGACGATGCTGCGAGGCCCGATCAGGAGACGTCCTTATAATCGGGGGGAGATTGTATCTAAGAAACGCAGGGAAATGGTCGTGAATAATGACTTTTATTAGGCGTCTGGTCAGATGGACAACAGCGCCTGTACCCGTGAACGAGGCTGATGCTGCCGCACGCGGGCGCTAGGGGGCAGGGGATGGTGCAACCAGTTGAGGCGGATTTCTTCGATTTCGACCCAGCCATCGCCCATGGGCTGCAGGCTGCATTGCTTGAATGCCTGGCAATGGCCGTTGCGATCGAGCAAGGCAAAACTGCGATGCAGCGGGCGTGGCGCGAACAACGAGATCAGATAACGCATGGCGAAGTACCTTGTGGGGTGACTGCTGTGAAGGTTGCCAGCAGGCCGTGACGTGAAAGTGTATGGGCGATGACAGATGTGTGACAGGAACCGCGGTCTGAGAGGTTTGTCAGAGATTTCAGTAATCGTTGAAGTCCCCTAGTTCGCTGCAGTGGCCCACCGCTATACTGCGGGCCTGTTTGTGCCTGATTCTGGAGAGAAGAGCATGTTGCAACGCCTGTTGTTCGGTTTGATCACTGTGACCGGTTTGACCCTGGCCGGCTGCGCCCACAGCCCGCAACAACTGAGCCCGGAACCGAAGCTGACCACTCAGCTGGCGCCGGTTGGCCATGGCCAGCAAGTGGTGGTGCGTGTGGTGGACGGTCGTCCGTCGCCAACCCTGGGAACCCGTGGCGGTCTGTACCCTGAGACCAGCGCGATCACCGTGCAGGGCGCGCAGATCCTGCCGAAGCTGCAAGCCCAGGCCGAAGCCGCCGTGCGTTTACTGGGCTTCACCCCGGTGTCCAACGGCATGAACGCGCCGCAGTTGACCGTGACCCTGGCCGAACTGAAATATCAGTCGCCCAAAGAAGGCATGTACGTGACTGAAGCCACCATCGGCGCGACCTTCCGCTCTGACGTGCAGAATGCCAACCGTCGCTACAGCGGCCGTTACGGTGCGTCCCTGGACCAGCGTTTCGGTATGGCGCCGAACCAGGAAACCAACACCAAACTGGTCAGCGATGTATTGAGCGATGCCCTGACGCGTCTGTTCAAGGACCCGACAGTGGGTCAGATCCTCGGCGAATAAGTTTTCGCCAGATACAAAAAAGCCCGGCGCCAGTGATGGCCCCGGGCTTTTTCATGCCCACCGGTTTCGCACCATCCCTGTGGGAGCGGGCTTGCTCGCGAAAGCGGTGGATCAGTTGCATTGATGTCGACTGACATTCCCCCTTCGCGAGCAAGCCCGCTCCCACAAGGGGATCTGCGTTGTCACGCGGCGTCGGAATAAAAATCCAGCACACTCACGCCCGTCAGCAAATCCGTCTCCGGCAAGTCCGCATGTTGATGCCCGCCCAATGCGCAATACACCAGCCAGTGGCGGTCCTGGACGTTGAAGGCGAGGCTGCCAACGAGATTCTGCTGTTCGTCGCTTTGGGCGATGAGGTAGAGGCGGTCCTGGTTTTCGGCGTGCAGCATGGTGTGCTCAGTGTCGGTTTCGAGGGGCGACAGACTGGCGCATTCAGATGACGGTGCTGTGACGCCGGACAGGAATCGGCCAAGTGGTTCGTCATTTGTCGCACGCTTTCGGTAGAATCCGCGCCGCAGTCGTCGGTCCGGCGCCTGCTACCTTAGTTTTGCCGAGGTCCGTGATGTCGTTGCATTTGATTTCGTTGTTTACCAACCATCCCGCCAAGTTGATCAACCTGTTGGCCTTGCTGCTGGCGTTCCCGGGCAGTTGGCTGCTGCATGCCACTCGCCGCCGCGAACAACGCGCGCTGGCGATTCTTGAGGCCGCTACCCAGAACCGTCGTATCGATGACGCGACGTTGATGCTCGATGGCGCCACCCAACGCATGAACCGGTTTTTCTATCGATTCGGTTTTGCCTGCCTGGGCGTGGCGCTGATCGTTTCGTGGATCAGCACACAGTTTTGAGCCTTTAAATGCAAAAGATCGCAGCCTCGTTGCACTCGACAGCTCCTACAGGATGAATCCGATCCTGGGTAGGAGCTGTCGAGTGCAACGAGGCTGCGATCTTTTGATCTTGCTTTAAAGCGGCAACCCAGCCTTCACACGGTACTGATTGCGCACCGGCTTCGCATATTGCAACACCAGGAACGGACGATGTTCCTCAGGGCAAGCCTCCAGCCGGCGCTGCCATTCTTCCTGAGCCTTGGCCAGTTCATCCGCAGCAAACACGTCGGCGGCTTTCGGCACTTGAAGCTGTGGATCAGCATCCTTCCACTGCGCATACGCTAGGTAGTGCACTGGGAACAAGCGGTAACCACCGAGAATCTGCTTGTCCATCTCGATCGCCAATTGCTTGGTGTCGTCGAACAGCTCGGTGATCGGCTTGGCAAAGTTCACGTGGACCCGACCCTTGTAGCCGGTGATGCCCTTGGCAATGCTCACGTCGTCTTCACCCGGCACTTTGCTGTAGCTGCCGGTGGTGGCGCGGATAAACAGTTCGCGGGCCTTGGCCTGGTCGCACGGGTCGTATTCGTAGCTGATCGACACCGGGGTCACGTTCAGCGATTGAATGACCTCGCCGAACGGCTCGTCCTTGCGACTCATGTGGAACATCTTGAGGATCGCCGACTCGGTACGGTCGTCGCCATCCTTGGCCCGGCCTTCGGCCTGGGCGATCCAGATCGAGGCGCAATCGTTGCGGATCGAGTGGTTGATGTAGGCCGACAGTAGCTGATAAGCCGCCATCTTCTCGCGGCGACCGGTGATCGAACGGTGCACGATGAAGCTCTTGTTCAACCGCATCAAATCGCTGACAAACGGCTTTTGCAGCAGGTTGTCGCCAATCGCGATGCGCGGGGTCGGCAGGCCGGCGTGGTACACGGCATAGTTGACGAAGGCCGGGTCCATCACGATGTCGCGGTGGTTGGCGATGAACAGGTAGGCACTGCCGGACTTGAACTGCTCGACACCGGTGTAGGTCACGCCGTCGGTGGCGCGCTCGATGGTGTGGTCGACGTAAACCTCGACTTTGTCCTGCAATGTAGCCACCGAGTTGACGCCGGCGAACTCACGGCGCAGCCGATGAGCTATAAGAGGTTTGAGCATCCAGCCGAAGGCACCGGCATAACGCGGGAAGCGGAAGTGGATGAGGATGTCTAGAAATGCCTTGTCGCCGAGCAGCCGGTCCAGCACTGCAGGGACTTCGCTGTCGTCGTAAGGTCGGATGGCATCGAATTCGCCCATCATGCTCTCTTGTTAGAAACGGCTAGGGTAAGTAAAGGTTTTGATCGAAAACCAACGGGGCACGGTCTGAAAAGGTAGCCAGACAAAAATAGCCCTGCAAATAGACCGGCGATTATACGCACAAGTCACCTGGGAGACCGCGATGCTGGAAACCGAGCGCTACGAATGTCCGTATTGTGGTGAAGAGGCCGAGGCCGTGCTGGATTTGTCTGGCGGCGATCAGATCTATATCGAGGATTGTCCGGTGTGTTGTCGTCCCATCACGTTTGTCCTGCAAACCGATGGGCAGGAATGGTTGCTCGAAGTTCACAGCGAAAATGAATGAAAGGGGCATCCGATGCAGCGAATCTACGAACCGGAAAACCTGATGGAAGGCGAGTTGCTGCAAGGAATGCTGGCCAGCGAGGGCATCAAGGCACATCTTGAGGGGCGGGATTTGCTCGGGGGCACCGGCGAACTGCCGATCTTCGGCCTGCTGGGTTTGTCGGTGGATAACGACCAGGCCGAATACGCCCGGGAGCTGATCACCGCTTACAATGCCGCGCTGCCGATGCCCGGTGATGAACCGGAAAGTTTTCCCGGCACCCTGGTCTGTTAGGCTGACGTTCGTTTTATCAAGAGTCGTGTTGCCCCATGTGTGGACGTTATGCCCTGTTTCGCTGGAACCCCGCCTTCGCGGCCCTGCCTGGCTTTCCTGCCGATCAGTTGGCCCAGTGGAATATTTCTCCCAACGATTCGGTGTTGATGCTGCGTGCCGGCCCGGACGGTCAGCGCGAACTGGCCCGTGCCCGCTGGGGCCTGACGCCGCCGTGGCTGACCGACTTGTCCCGCACCCCGGCCCATGCCCGGGCCGAAACCGTGGCCGAACAGCCGATGTTTCGCCAGGCCCTGCGCGAGCGTCGCTGCCTATTGCCGGCCAATGGTTTCTACGAATGGCGCGGCACCACCCGCAAGCGTCCGTATTGGCTGACTCCGGGGGAGGGCTCGGCGCTGTTTTTCGCGGCGATCTGGGAGGCATATCCGGTGCAGGAGCAGGTGTGGTTGAGCACCGCAGTGATCACGCAACCGGCGGCGAGCCAGCGTCGGCCGTTGATTCTGGATGAGGCGGGGCAAGCCGCGTGGCTCGATCCCGAGACGCCGTTGCATGTGTTGCAAGGGTTGCTGGCCAGTGAACCTGCGGCGTTGCGCGAGCGGGTGTTGGCGAATCTGGTGAATGATCCGAAGCTGAATGGGCCGGAGTGTTTGACCCCTGGCTGATTCAGCGTTTGTGCTGGCCTCTTCGCGAGCAAGCCCGCTCCCACATTGGATCTCCAGTGTTCACACATTTTGTGTTCACAGAAAATCCCCTGTGGGAGCGGGCTTGCTCGCGAAGGGGCCTTCAGATCAAACCTTGAACTGATTGATCAACCGCCGCTGCTGTTCCGCCAACTTGGTCAGATCCGCACTGGCCGCACTCGATTCATCCGCGCCACCGGCCACTTCATTGGCCACTTGCCCGATGTTGATCACGTTGCGGTTGATGTCATCCGCCACCGCGCTCTGCTCTTCGGCCGCACTGGCAATCTGCGTATTCATGTCGTTGATCACCGACACTGCCTGAGTAATCGTCTCCAGCGCTTCGGCCGCTTTCGCCGCGTGCTGTACGCTTTCGTCGGTGCGGTTCTGGCTGTCTTCCATGACCCGCACCACATCGCGGGTGCCTTGTTGCAGCTGCTGGATCATGGTCTGGATTTCTTCGGTGGCCTTCTGGGTCTTTTGCGCCAGGTTGCGCACTTCATCGGCCACTACCGCAAATCCACGACCCTGCTCACCGGCGCGCGCCGCTTCAATCGCCGCGTTCAACGCCAACAGGTTGGTTTGCTCGGCGATCCCGCGAATCGCGGTGAGGATGGCGTTGATGTTCTCGCTGTCCTTGGCCAGGGTTTGCACCACGCTGACAGCCTTGCCGATTTCCACGGCCAGCACGCCAATCGAATTCGACGTATCGCGCACGATCTGCATGCCTTGGGCCGCTGCCTTATCCGCATGGCTGGCAGCCTGCGCGGCCGACGTCGCGTTGCGCGCCACGTCCTGGGCGGTCGCGGTCATTTCGTGCACCGCTGTGGCCACTTGATCGATCTCGGCCATCTGTTTATGCACGCCGATGTTGGTGCGGATGGCGATGTCGGCGGTGTGTTCCGACGAGTCGCTGACGCTCTGCACCGACGTCACCACCTGAGTGATCATCACCTGCAATTTGGCGAGGAAGGTGTTGAAGCCCTTGGCGATCGAGCCCAATTCGTCGGCGCGGTCGCTGGTCAGACGGCGCGTCAGGTCGCCTTCGCCCTGGGCGATGTCGTCGAGCATGGCCACCATTTGCTTGAGCGGACGAGCGATGCCGTGGCCCACCAGCCAGATCACCAGCAAGCCGACACCGGCGATCAGCAGACCCACCATGGCCATGCCGAAGGTGTCGGATTTGCGCTGTTTATCCAGGTCGCCCTGGAGTGTTTGCAGGTCCGCCATCACCGCGTTCAGCGGCAGTTGCAGCATCAGGGTCCAGCGGGCGTCGGTCTGTCCGATGCCGAAGGGCAGGTACAACTCGATCCGGCCCTGGGCCTTGTCGACGGTGTAGGTCACTTCGCCGCGCTTGAGATTGGCCATATTGGCAATCTGTTGGCTGTCGAGGATATCGCTGACCTTCTCGCCGAATTTGCTCGGGTCCTTGGTGTAGGCAACGATCCGGCCATTGCCGCCGATCAGTGCCATTACGCCGGAGCCGCCATACAGTTTCTGGTTGGCGCCCAGGAGCATTTCCTGGATGAAGTTCACCGACAGGTCGGCGCCGACGATGCCCTGGAAGGCGCCGTTGAGCATGATCGGTTCAATAAAGGAGGCGAGCATGACGATTTTGTCGCCGACCTTATAGGGCGCCGGATCGATCACGCAGGATTTATTGGTCTCTTTCGAGCACAGGTAGTACTCACTGGCGCGAATGCCGGTGGACAGGGTTTTCTGGTCGTCGACGTCCACCAGTTTGTCCAGGCCCAGGCTGCCGTCCTCGTTGCGGAACCACCACGGCAGGAAGCGCCCGTTGCTGGCGTCGATGCCGACCACTTTGGTGTCGACGTAGGCCGCATCATTGTGGTCCAGTGCGTTTTTTTCCCAGCCGATGTAGGTGCCGAGAATTTTCGGGTTCTTGGTGACGTTTTCCTTGATCAGGCTGATCAACTGTTCACGGTTGAGGCTCAGTTGCGGCTGGCCATCCGCCCCAGGTGTGCCGATCAGCTCGTTGACCCGCACCAGCCCACCGGCAATCAGCAGCGGCGCTTCGAGTTCGCGCTGAATCTGGCTGACCTGGGTTTGCGCCAGGGAAGTCAGGCGCTGCTCGATGACTTGCTCGAACTGGGCCTGGGTCCGTTCCTGGACCATGTCTTGCGTCCGCGCACCGGAAAACAGCGCGTACAGCACCAGGGCCGCCACGACACTGAGGACAATGGCGCCGGCAAGGGCCGCTACGGAAAACTGGATCGACTTGAATTTCATGGGTGCTCCGCACGCAAGAGGACGTCTGCGCTGTTGTATCGGCCGGGAAATTGGAGTCCATGAGCGGGTAATGGCGAAATGACTGTTTTGGAGCGCTGGATGTCGTAAATGAAGCGTCGTGGGCGCGGGGGGCGGGGATATGTGAATTTTTTCCTACGAAGATCGACGTCTTTTCTGAAAGTGCGTGCTACACGTCTGTTGTATCTGGCGCCGATACAATTCCGCGCCTAGGATACGCGGCATGTTTTCAGGGAGCTATTTGATGAACAAGACATTGGTTGTAAGTGCACTGAGCGCAGCCTTGCTGCTGGCCGGTTGTCAGTCGGTCAATACCACCAGCGGCGGAGCCGTCGGCGTTGAGCGCAAACAGTACATGTTCAGCATGTTGTCCTCGGATGAGGTCAACCAGATGTATGCGCAGTCCTATCAGAAGACAGTAGGCGAGGCGACGACCAAAGGTGTGCTGGACAAGACCAGTACCGATGCCAAGCGCATCCAGGCGATTGCCGATCGGCTGATTGCCCAGGCGCCGAACTTCCGTCCGGATTCGGCCCAGTGGAAGTGGGAAGTCAACCTGATCAAGAGCGATGAACTCAACGCCAACTGCGGTCCTGGCGGCAAGATCATTTTCTACACCGGGCTGATCGACAGCCTGAAACTCACCGACGATGAAATCGCCGCGGTCATGGGTCATGAAATTGCCCACGCCCTGCGCGAGCATGGTCGTGAGGCGATGTCCAAGGCCTATGGCATCGAGATGGCCAAGCAGGGCGCTGGTGCCTTGTTCGGTCTGGGCCAGGACAGCCTGGCTCTCGCCGATACCGTGGCCAACTACGGCATGACCTTGCCGAACAGCCGCGCCAATGAAAACGAGGCCGACCTGATCGGCCTGGAACTGGCGGCCCGCGCCGGCTACAACCCGAATGCCGCGATCACCTTGTGGAACAAGATGAGCAAGGCCTCGGAAGGTTCACCACCGGAATTCATGAGCACGCACCCGGCGTCGGCCAGTCGTATTTCCTCGTTGCAGGCGGCGATTCCTAAAGTGATGCCGTTGTACGAGAAAGCTTCGAAATCCTGATAGAGATGTAGCGAGGCTGCTGACGCCTTCGCGAGCAAGCCCGCTCCCACAGGGGATTTTTTGTGACCACACTATTTGTGAACACCGGAGATCCAATGTGGGAGCGGGCTTGCTCGCGAAGAACGATTACGCGGTACTACTGACTAACGCGTCAAACCCACCCACTGCTCTGCATCGCCTTGTACACCGCGACAATCGCCAATACGAAGAACGCCGACGCCGCCAGTCGACGGATCAACGTCAGTGGCAGTTTGTCCGCTGCAAAGTTGCCCGCCAGTACCACCGGTACGTTGGCAATCAACATCCCGGCGGTGGTGCCGATGATCACCAGCCACAGGTCCGGGTATTGCGCGGCGAGCATCACCGTGGCGACTTGGGTTTTGTCGCCCATTTCCGCTAGGAAGAACGCGATCAGCGTGGTCAGGAACGGCCCGAATTTGCGCGCGGTGCTGGCTTCGTCGTCGTCCATCTTGTCCGGCACCAGGGTCCACAGCGCCGTCGCGGTGAAGCTCGCGGCGAGGATCCAGTGCAGCGTCGCATTCGAGAAGAAACTGCCGAACCAGGCACCGACCGCACCGGCTGCCGCATGGTTGGCCAGGGTCGCGGCAACGATGCCTGCGATGATCGGCCAGGGTTTGCGAAAGCGAGCCGCAAGAATGAGCGCGAGCAGTTGCGTCTTGTCGCCGATTTCGGCCAAGGCAACGATTGCGGTGGGAACGAGAAGTGAATCCAGCATCAGGGTTTTCCTAAGGGGCGGGTCGACACGGCTATGACACGTACAGCCTTCCCGCCCCGGGTAAGGTGTTCGTGTCATAGGTCTTGTCAAACCCTGGCGATCCGTCTGTGCGGACGCTTGGGTCGCATACGCCATGGTCTGTTGACCAAGTATGTTGACGTATGCCGGACGAGCATGGCGCTCGTGGGAGACTACTCCCCTAGGACGGAGCGGATTCTGCCTAGGCAAATCCGATTGGGCAAGAACAAATTTCTAGCCGCGTTTGGCCCGGTAGATTCTGAAACCCTGTCCTTCTGCCTTGATCGCGCACACCCCAAGGTGCTCTTCGATCAGCGGCTGATACTTCAGGAAGCTGTTGGCGACCAAGCGCAGTTCGCCACCGTTTTTCAGATGTTTGGCTGCTTTTCGCAGCAAGTTCTCGGTTGCGAAATAATCGGTATGCACGCCGACATGGAACGGCGGGTTGCTCAAAATCGCACTCAAACCCATCGGCGCCGCATCGATACCGTCACCGGTAATCACCTCGGCTTCCAGACCGTTGGCAGCCAATGTCAGGCGACTGCTGGCGGCGGCAAACGCATCGACGTCGAGCAGCGTCACCTGATTGTGCGGATAACGACGCTTGACCGCCGCCCCCAATACACCGGCGCCGCAACCGAAATCCAACAAGTGGCCGCTCGGCAACTTGTCCAGATGTTCCAGCAACAGGGCGCTGCCCCGGTCCAGGCGACCGTGGCTGAACACCCCCGGCAGGCTGATGACTTTCAACGGCCCTTCGGCGAGTGGCAGTTCGTATTCCTGGGCCAGGCTTTCCAGGGACTTGGCTTCTGGCGCATTGGCCACGGTGACCTGCCACAACTGGCAATGCCGTGCGCTGTCGAGTTTGCGTGGTTTACCGAACGGGTTCAGCTGCTTGGCCGCGCCTTCGATGCCGCTGCGTTTTTCACCCACCAGGTACAACTCGCGACCGGCCAGCCGTGAGGCGAGGGCGTTGAGGATGTAGTCGGTCAGGTCCTTGGACTTGGGCAGGAACACCACGGCGGTTTCGAACTCGCGCTCGGGCGCATTCACGCCGAACTGGCTGCGCTCGGCAAAGCGTGCGTCGAGCGCCGCTTGATCGCCGGCATGCCAGCACCAGCCATGGGCCTCGGGCAGGCGACCGAGCAAATCGTCGGCGGGTAAACCGGCCAGCAACACCGAACCCTGGAATAACTCGGCCTGACGAAGCAGTACTTCACTGCGCGGATCCATACTCTGCTCCTTGAAAAAAAGTGCGGCAGTTTATCAACTGACGACCCGCAGCGCTGTACCACTGAAAAACGCCTGGGCGTTTTCAGTCAATTGGCCAACGATCCGCTGCCGCGCCTCGCGACTGCCCCAGGCGTTGTGCGGAGTGACAATCAAGCGAGGGATGTCATCGGCCAGCAGTGGATTGCCGGCGGTTGGTGGCTCTACGCTCAGCACGTCCGTGGCCGCGCCGCCCAGATGACCGTTACGCAAGGCATCGGCCAGCGCTTGCTCATCGATCAAGCCACCGCGAGCGGTGTTGACCACAAAGGCGCCGGGTTTCATCGAGGCCAGTTCACGGGCGCCGATGAAGTGACGGGTGTGTTCGTTGAGCGGGCAATGCAGGGTCAGCGCATCGATTTGCGGCAGCAGTTCATTCAGCGGCAAACGATCCGGGCGGGCAGGGCGGCCGGGAATCTGTCCCAGCAACACGCGCATGCCGAAGGCTTCAGCCAACCGCGCCACGGCGCCACCCAGTTCACCGTGACCGAGCAGGCCAAGGGTTTTGCCTTCGAGTTCGACGATCGGGTAGTCCAGCAGGCAGAACTGTTTGGCCTGCTGCCAGCGACCTTCGCCGACGGCTTTCTGGTAATCCGCCAGGCGCGTCGCCAGGTTCAGCAACAACATGATCGTGTGCTGGGCCACCGACGGCGTGCCGTAACCCTGGCAGTTGCACACGGTAATCCCGTGGGCGTGGGCGGCGGCCAGATCGACGTTATTGGTGCCGGTGGCGGTGATCAGGATCAACTTGAGTTCAGGGCTGGCGGCAATGGCGGCGGCATCGATCAGGATCTTGTTGCTGATCGCGACGGTAGCGCCCTTGAGGCGTTCGATCACTTGGTCCGGCGTGGTCTGGGCGAACAATTGCAAGTCGCTAAAACAGTCGCGCAAAGGCGTCAGGTCGAGGTCGCCCAGATCCAGGGACGGATGGTCGAGGAAAACGGCGCGGCGAGAGTTCGTCATCAACTGTACCTTTTGTGCAATGAACTGAAGGCGTAATCTGCCGAGCCTACCAGATGAAACAAATGGTTACTCATGGCCTGGGCCATACGCCGAACCTTGTGGGAGCGAGCCTGCTCGCGAAGAGGGCATGTCAGTCGAAATTGATGTTGCCTGGCACACCGCTTTCGCGAGCAGGCTCGCTCCCACAGGGGTGAGATACCCCAAGATTTTCACTTTGACCGATCTGCCCCAGAGGAGCCCCCCATGTACTGGACAGAATTCTTGACCGTTGCCCTGATTCACCTGCTGGCCGTGGCCAGTCCCGGCCCGGACTTTGCCGTGGTGGTGCGTGAAAGCGTGACCCACGGGCGGCGTGCCGGGACCTGGACTGCGCTGGGTGTGGGCACGGCGATTTTCCTGCACGTCGGTTATTCGCTGCTCGGCATCGGCCTGATCGTGTCCCAGTCGATCGTGCTGTTCAACGCCTTGAAATGGGCCGCCGCCGCGTACCTGCTGTACATCGGCTTCAAGGCCTTGCGCGCGCAACCGGCCAAACCGGTGGCGGACGATCTGCACAAGGAAGTCGGTGAGCGCACCGCCCGTGGCGCCTTCACCTCGGGTTTCGTGACCAATGGCCTGAACCCGAAAGCCACGCTGTTCTTCCTGTCGCTGTTCACCGTGGTGATCAACCCGCACACGCCGCTGGCGGTGCAGGCCGGCTACGGGATTTACCTCGCCTTCGCGACGGCGCTGTGGTTCTGCCTGGTGGCGCGGCTGTTCAGCCAACAACGGGTACGCGCCGGTTTTGCCCGTATGGGCCACTGGTTCGACCGGACCATGGGCGCGGTGCTGATTGCCATCGGCGTGAAACTCGCGTTCACCGAGATGCATTGATCCGGTAGGCGAACGGCCTGCCGGTGATGGCGTCCCCAAAATCGCCTTCGCCGGCAAGCCGTGCTCCTACAGAAGCGGATTGAGTTCGCTCAATTTGTTCAGCGCGTTCAGATATTCCCGGGGATTCTCCCCCAGCAAACGGCGAAACATCGCGCTGAACGCCCGGGCGCTGCCGTAACCCAGATCCCGCGCCACGCTCTGCACGCTTTCTCCGGCGAGCAGGCGGGGCAGGGCTTCCATCAGGCGCAGTTGCTGGCGCCAGGCATTGAAATTCATCTTCAGTTGTTGCTGGAACAGCCGCGCCAGGGTGCGTGAACTGGCACCGACCTGCTGTGCCCAGTCTTCCAGAGTGTTGGGATGATCGGGTGTGCGCAGCAGCGCCAGGCAAATGCCTTGCAGGCGCCGGTCCTCGGGCATCGGGATATGCAGGGGAAGGTTTTCCAGGCCGGCGATTTCTTCGAGCATCAGGCTCTGGATTAACGGGTTTTCCGCGTGTTGCGGACCTTGCACCGCACGCAGGATCAGTTCGCGCAGCAACGGCGTGACCGCCAGCACACAGCACTGTTGCAGGCTCGGCGGCGACAGTTCGGCGGCGATGAACAGCGAACGCATGCGCACCTCGCCGGACATGAAAATCTCGTGCTCCACCAACGGCGGAATCCACACCGCCCGGGTCGGTGGAATCACCCACGCACCGTGCGCCGTGACCACCCGCATGGTGCCGCAGACGGCGTAGAGCAATTGCGCTTCGCGGTGTTGATGCAATTCCTGATGAGCGCCATCCACATAATCCCGTGGATAAGCGCTGACCGGGCCGTGCAGGAAGTGGCTGATTAACATGTCAGATCCGATGACTTTGTTGTCAGGATTACGCTTTTTCGCCAACTTAGCATAAGCCGCTCACTACAACGTAAAGCGTGCCGCGATGAACCAGCCCAGAAATATCATCCGCTACATCAACGCAGCCCATGTGATCGACCACATGTTCATGCTGATTTTCCCCGCCGCCATCCTTGGCATGACCCAGGCCTTTGCCCTGGACTACGCCGCCCTGATCGGCCTTTCACTCGGTGGCTTCATTGCGTTCGGCGCGTGTTCGCTACCGGCCGGTTGGCTGGGGGATCACTGGAGTCGGCGGCAAATGATGCTGGTGTTTTTCTTCGGCATCGGTGCTTCGGCGATCTTTACCGGGTTGAGCAGCAGCGCACCGATGCTGGTCCTCGGCCTGACGCTGATCGGGATTTTCGCCGCGATCTACCACCCGGTCGGCACCGCGATGCTGGTGGCCTATGCGCAGAACCGTGGCCGGGAAATCGGTATCAACGGCATGTGGGGCAATCTCGGCGTGGCATTTTCGGCGCTGATAACCGGGTTGCTGGTGGCGCAACTCGGCTGGCGTTCGGCGTTCATTCTGCCGGGGGTGGTGGCGATTGCCCTGGGCATCGGGTTTGCCTTGCAGGTGCGGGAAGAGCCGATCCCCAAGCGTCCTCACTCACCGCTTAAAGGCGCGGCCGGCCAGCGGATTTCGATGGTCATGGTGTTCGGCGTACTTGCCCTGGCCACGGCCACCGGCGGTGTGGTGTTCAACGCCACGACCATGACCTACCCGAAACTGTTTCAAGAGCGCCTGCACGATCTGTTCGCTTCGCCGCAAACCCTGGGCGTCGTAGTCAGCCTGGCGTATGCCTTCGGTGCCGTGGCGCAATTGAGCATTGGCCGGGTGTTGCATCGGTTCAGCCTGAAATGGCCGTTCATTGTGTTGACCCTGTGCCAGGCGCCGCTGCTGTTCGGGTTGGCCTACGTCGACGGCTGGGCCGTGATTGCGCTGGGCGCGGCGTTCATGTTCGTGGTGTTTGGCCAGGTCACGGTGAACGACGCGATGGTCGCCAACTTCGTCGCGCCGCAATGGCAATCCCGGGTCTTCGCCCTGCGTTACTGTCTGTCCTTCGGCGCCAGTGCGACGGCGATTCCGCTGATTTCGTTCGTCGAACCGCGCCAGGGATTTGTAGGGCTTTACCTGATATTGGCGGGTTTCGCGGCATTGACCTTCGTGTCGGCACTGGTTTTCCCACGCACACCGTCTGAGGCTGCCGTAGGACAAACGGCGTAAGCGGTGACGATATCCTGCAAATGCTGGCGCAAAGCTAGCATTTGTACGGTTCTGCAAATCATACCTTTGGCTGATTTGGTTGGCGTATAACGGCTCTAGAGTGCTTCTCTCCAAAGCCAAGACCGTGCAGTCAGAAAAGGGATTCTTATGTTGCAGACTCGCGTTATCCCGCCCGCCGAAGGCGCCTACCAGTATCCGTTGCTGATTAAACGACTGCTGATGTCCGGCGCTCGTTACGAGAAAACCCGCGAGATCGTGTACCGCGACCAGTTGCGCTACAGCTATCCGACCCTGATCGAACGGG
Organism: Pseudomonas sp. NPDC096950; assembly: GCF_044762525.1. Classification (NCBI taxonomy): domain Bacteria; kingdom Pseudomonadati; phylum Pseudomonadota; class Gammaproteobacteria; order Pseudomonadales; family Pseudomonadaceae; genus Pseudomonas; species Pseudomonas sp. NPDC096950. The sequence continues at coordinate 42,242 of NZ_JBIWEL010000033.1, forward strand.
TCGCACGCCTGGCGAATGTGTTGACAGCGGCCGGGGTCAAGGCCGGCGATACCGTGGCGGTGATGGACTGGGACAGCCATCGCTACCTGGAATGCATGTTCGCCATCCCGATGATCGGCGCGGTGATCCACACCATCAACGTGCGCCTGTCACCGGAACAGATTCTCTACACCATGAACCACGCCGAGGACCGCTTCGTGCTGGTCAACAGTGAGTTCGTGGGCCTGTACCAAGCCATTGCCGGGCACCTGACCACGGTCGAGAAAACCCTGCTGCTGACCGACCTGCCGGAAAAAACCGCCGACTTGCCGAACCTCGTCGGCGAATACGAGCAACTGCTGGCCGCCGCCAGCACTCAGTACGACTTCCAGGATTTCGACGAAAATTCCGTCGCGACCACCTTCTACACCACCGGCACCACCGGCAACCCGAAAGGCGTGTACTTCACCCATCGGCAACTGGTGCTGCACACCCTGGGCGTGTCGACCATCATGGGCGCCATCGACAGCGTGCGGTTGTTGGGTACCAACGACGTCTATATGCCGATCACGCCAATGTTCCATGTGCACGCCTGGGGCTTGCCGTACGTGGCGACGATGCTCGGGCTCAAGCAGGTTTACCCCGGTCGCTACGACCCGGAATACCTGGTGGAGTTGTGGCGCAAGGAGAAGGTCACCTTTTCTCACTGCGTGCCGACCATCCTGCAAATGGTCCTCAATGCCAAAGGCGCCCAGGGCACCGATTTCGGCGGCTGGAAAATCGTCATCGGTGGCAGTGCGCTGAACCGTACGTTGTACGAAGCGGCCAAGGCCAAAGGCATTCAGTTGACGGCCGCTTACGGCATGTCGGAAACCGGGCCGTTGGTTTCGTGCGCTCACCTCAATGACGAGTTGATGGCGGGCACCGAAGACGAACGCACCACGTACCGGATCAAGGCCGGGGTGCCGGGGCCCTTGGTGGAAGCGGCGATTGTCGACACCGACGGCAACTTCCTGCCCGCCGATGGCGAGACCCAGGGCGAACTGGTGCTGCGGGCGCCGTGGCTCACCGAAGGGTATTTCAACGAGCCGCAGAAGGGCGCCGAGCTCTGGGCCGGCGGCTGGTTGCACACTGGCGACGTGGCGACCCTGGACAGCATGGGCGTGATTGATATTCGCGACCGGATCAAGGACGTGATCAAGACCGGCGGCGAGTGGATTTCCTCCCTGGACCTCGAAGACCTGATCAGTCGCCACGTAGCGGTACGCGAAGTAGCAGTGGTGGGCATCGCCGATCCGCAGTGGGGCGAGCGGCCATTTGCCTTGCTGGTGATCCGCGAAGGGCATGAGATCGGGGCTCGTGAACTCAAGGAACACCTCAAGCCGTTCGTTGAGCTGGGGCACCTGAGCAAGTGGGCGATCCCGAGCCAGATCGCCCTTGTTACTGAAATTCCCAAGACCAGCGTCGGCAAGCTCGACAAGAAGCGTATCCGCCTCGACATCACCGAATGGCAGGCCAACAACAGCACCTTCCTCTCGACGCTTTAAGCGTTTTCCAAGCCCTACTGGCGTGCCCGAAAAGGCACGCCAGCCCCACCAAGCAAGCGCTTGGCTTGTGAAATCCGAATTTTCAGCCATCCTTGCCGTGCCGACATGTGTCGGACTGGCGAAAGGACTGTTCCAGAGTGGCCGGCAGCTGCAAATCACACTTTAGAGGGATCAAGCAGTACTACCTGCTGGCTATAGTCCGCTCAAGGATTTTTAAGAACGGAGCAAACGCACAAACGGGGCGATGCACACTGGGATCGAATTCGGGACGCCTTGGCTTCCGGTCATCCACAACGTTTTTAAAAGTACTCACTGCCATAACAATAATGCACATGGAGTAGCGTCGATGACATCAGTAAACCAGTTCTGGCGCCGGGCGAAACTGCCCCTGGCGGTCAGTCTCGCCTCTTCGCTCGCCGGGCCTGCATTCGGCGTCAGTTTCAACGTCGGTGAGATCGAAGGTCAGTTCGACTCATCCCTGTCGATCGGTGCCAGTTGGTCTACTCAGAGTCCCAACAAGAACCTCATCGGCGTCAACAACGGCGGCCATGGCCTGTCCCAGACGTCAGATGACGGTCACGCTAACTTCAAGAGTGGGGAAACCTTCTCGAAAATCTTCAAGGGCATCCACGACCTTGAATTGAAATACGGCGACACTGGTGTGTTCGTCCGTGGCAAGTACTGGTACGACTTTGAACTCCAGGATGAAAGCCGCGAGTTCAAGGACATCAGCAACAACAATCGCAAGGAAGGCGCCAAGTCTTCCGGCGGCCAGATCCTCGACGCCTTCGTCTATCACAATTACTCCATTGCCGATCAGCCGGGTTCCGTGCGTCTGGGCAAGCAGGTCGTGAGCTGGGGTGAAAGTACCTTCATCGGCGGCGGCATCAACTCGATCAACCCGATCGACGTGTCCGCGTTCCGTCGTCCAGGTGCCGAGATCAAGGAAGGCCTGATTCCGGTCAACATGTTCTACGTGTCCCAGAGCCTGACCGAGAGCCTGTCGGCCGAAGCCTTCTACCAACTCGAGTGGGACCAGACCGTTACCGATAACTGCGGCACGTTCTTCTCCCAGCCGGACATCATTTCCGACGGTTGCGACAACAACCTGCGTGTACTGAACAAACGCTCGCAGATCCCGGCCGTGGCCTTGGGTCCATTGGCTGGCGCGGGTGTCGACGTCAACGAAGAAGGCGTGCTGGTGCGCCGTGGCGGCGATCGTGACGCCCGTGACAGCGGTCAGTGGGGCGCGTCCCTGAAGTACATGTTCGATCCGCTGGACACCGAGTTCGGCGCCTACTTCATGAACTACCACAGCCGTGCGCCGATCTTCAGCGCCACCGGTGCCCCGCAGTCGGTCTATAACACCGCGCGTGCCTTGCCAGGGCCGTTCGCGGCACTTGCGCCACTGTTGGTGGCGGGCAACTCGCAGTACTTCGTCGAATACCCGGAAGACATCCGTCTGTACGGCTTGAGCTTCTCCACCACCCTGCCTACCGGTACGGCGTGGAGCGGTGAGATCAGCTACCGTCCGAACGCGCCGGTGCAACTGAACTCCACCGACATCCTGTTCGCCGGTGTACGCCCACTGGGCGGTGCCTTGTCCAACGCGTCCTTGCTGACCGGCGTGCCGGGCCAGGACCTGCACGGTTATCGCCGCAAGGAAATCACCCAGTTCCAGACCACCCTGACGCACTTCTTTGACCAGGTCATGGGCGCCAGCCGCCTGACCCTGGTAGGTGAAGTGGGCGTGACCCACGTCGGCGGCCTGGAAAGCACGTCCGATGTCCGTTACGGCCGTGATCCGGTCTACGGTCCGGGTGAATTGCCGGCCACCGGCGGCACCGATACCTGCGCCAACATCCTCAACGCCAGCACCATCAACGGCGCCGGCCCTGGTTCGCCACAGAACAACCGCAGCCGCAACTGCACCAACGAAGGCTTCACCACAGCCACCTCGTGGGGTTATCGCGGTCGGGCTATCTGGGAATACAACGACGTGTTCGCCGGTGTGAACCTCAAGCCTAACGTGGCCTGGTCCCATGACGTCAGCGGTTACTCGCCTGGCCCTGGCGGCAACTTCGAGGAAGGTCGCAAAGCCGTGAGCCTGGGTGTCGATGCCGAATACCAGAACACCTACACCGCGAGCCTGGCCTACACCAACTTCTTTGATGGCAAGTACACCACCGTCGATGACCGCGACTTCGTTGCGCTCAGCTTCGGCGTGAACTTCTAAGCACTGCTTTTTCAGGACGAACACACATATGAAAATAACAAAGAGTCTGTTCCACGCCGGTGTTCTGGGGCTGTCGCTGCTGGCGACAAGCGTCATGGCAGCGGTGCCTGCCGCTGAAGCGGACAAGCTGGGCAAGAGCCTGACCCCGATGGGCGCCGAGATGGCGGGCAATGCCGACGGTTCGATCCCGGCCTGGAAACCCCTGGCGAAGAATGCCGGCACCGTCGACAGCAAGGGCTTCCTGTCCGACCCGTACGCCAGTGAAAAGCCGCTGTTCACTATCACCGCGCAGAACGTTGACCAGTACAAAGAGAAGCTTGCCCCGGGCCAGTACGCGATGTTCAAGCGCTACCCGGAAACCTTCAAGATGCCGGTCTACCCGTCCCATCGCGGTGCCACCGTGCCGGATGACGTGTTCGCCGCCATCAAGAAAAACGCCACCAACACCAACCTGGTGTCCGGCGGCAACGGCCTGGAAAACTTCGAAACCGCCGTACCGTTCCCGATTCCGAAAAGCGGCGTGGAAGTCATCTGGAACCACATCACCCGCTATCGCGGCGGCAGCGTGACGCGTCTGGTGACCCAGGCCACGCCACAGCCGAACGGCTCGTTCAGCCTGGTGTACTTCCAGGACCAGTTCGTGTTCCGCGACAAGATGAAGGATTACGACCCGAAAAACCCGGGCAACATCCTGTTCTACTTCAAGCAGAAAGTGACCGCGCCGGCACGTCTGGCCGGTGGCGTGCTGCTGGTGCACGAAACCCTCGACCAAGTGAAGGAACCGCGTTCGGCGTGGGTTTACAACGCCGGTCAGCGCCGTGTGCGTCGCGCCCCGCAAGTGTCCTATGACGGGCCGGGTACTGCGGCCGATGGCCTGCGTACCTCCGACAACCTGGACATGTACAACGGTGCGCCGGATCGCTACGACTGGAAACTCGAAGGCAAGAAAGAGATGTACATCGCCTCCGACAGCTACAAACTCGACGATCCGAAGCTGAAATACGCCGACATCATCAAGGCCGGTCACATCAACCAGGACCTGGCTCGTTACGAGCTGCGCCGGGTCTGGCATGTGGTTGCAACCCTGAAGGAAGGTCAGCGCCACATCTATGCCAAGCGTGACTTCTACATCGACGAAGACACCTGGCAGGCTGCGGTGATCGACCACTACGACGGTCGTAATCAGCTGTGGCGCGTTGCAGAAGCCCATGCCGAGAACTACTACGACAAGCAAGTGCCGTGGTACGCCCTGGAAACCCTGTATGACCTGCAATCGGGTCGCTACCTGGCGCTGGGCATGAAGAACGAAGAGAAATCGGCGTATGACTTCGGCTTCACCGCCACCACCAGCGACTTCACCCCGGCCGCACTGCGTCAGGATGGTGTTCGCTAACACGCTGTAGACAGAGGCCGCATCCTCGAAAAACGCCCCGACTGGTTCGGGGCGTTTTTTTTGGGCGCTGCGAAAGGTGTGGTGATGCTGATGGCCTCTTCGCGAGCAAGCCCGCTCCCACAGGGAACGCGTTCCTCCATGAGAATACGGTCAACTGTGGGAGCGGGCTTGCTCGCGAAGTAGGCGACTCGGTCTGTCAGGAAAACAACATCGCGGCCCTGACACCTTTGGATGTAGTCTTTTTGTAGCCATTTGTAGCAACAACCTTCAATACCTCTTCGTTTACCGCTAGTCTGCGGACATCTGCAACGCCGCCAACAGCATTTCAAACAAGAGCCGGCCATGACTGATCTGTCCCCACTCCCGGGTCCTGCAAGCGTTGCCGTCGCGGCACTGGACGGGCGTTTCTTCCGACCCCCGTTGCCTGACGGCCATGTGCTGCGACCTCGCTTGTGCGAACGCCTGAGTGCGGGGCTGGGTGGTCGGTTGCTGCTGGTCAGCGCCCCGGCGGGGTTCGGCAAGAGTTCGCTGGCGGTGGAATTCTGCCAGGGCCTGCCGGCGCACTGGCAAAGCCTGTGGCTGGGGTTGAGCCCGCGGGACAATGATCCGGGGCGTTTCCTGGAGCGTTTGCTCGAAGGTCTTCAGGACTATTTCCCGCAACTGGGCAGCAAGGCGCTCGGGCTGTTGAAAATGCGCCAGCGCCATCAACCGTTTGCCTTCGAAGAGTGGCTGGACGGTTTGCTGGATGAACTGGCCGTGCACCTCTCGCCGAGCACACCGTTGTTGCTGGTGCTGGATGACTACCATTTGGCCCAAGGGCCGGTGCTCGATCGCTGCCTGCAATTCTTCCTCAATCATTTGCCCGATGGCCTGCTGGTCATGGTCACCAGTCGGCAACGTCCCGACTGGCACTTGGCGCGGCTGCGTCTGTCGCGGCAATTGCTCGAACTGCATGAGCAAGACCTGCGCCTGACCCACGACGAAGCCCTGACCCTGCTCGATCGCCACAGCAGTTCATTGCGCGGCGAGGCGCTGGAAAACCTGATCCAGCGCAGCGAAGGCTGGGTGGCCGGCCTGCGATTCTGGCTGTTGGCGGCTTCCGAAGTCGGTAGCGAGGGTGCGTTGCCGCAGTCGCTGCACGGCGGGGAAGGGCTTATCCGCGATTACCTGCTGGAAGAAGTCATCGATTGTTTGCCCGCCGAAGTGCAGTCATTCCTGTATGACACTGCGCCTCAGGAGCGTTTTTGCAGCGAGCTGTGCGACGCCGTGCGCGAGGCCCACGACAGCGCGGAAATCCTGCGCTTCCTGCTGGCCCATCAGGTTTTCCTGGTGCCGCTGGATGAGCACGGCCACTGGTATCGTTATCACCATCTGTTTTCCGACTTGCTGCGCACGCGACCCAAGACCCAGGCCCTGGTGCCGGCGGCCAGCCTGCATTTGCGTGCCTGTCGCTGGTTCAATGCCCAAGGGTTGCTTGATGAGGCGGTGGAGCAGGCCTTGCGCGCCGGCCACCTGGATGTCGCGGCGAACCTGGTGCAAAACCTGTCGGAAGAACAACTGCTGGCGGAGCAAAACGTCGGCATGTTGCTGCGCTGGAAAATGGACTTGCCCGACAGCCTGCTGATCAGCACGCCACGGCTGATCGTGCTCTACAGCTGGGCGCTGGGGCTGGCCTGTCAGTTGGATGCCGCCGAAGAGCTGGCCAATCATTTGAGCCGCTTCCTGCCGGCGCCATCGGCCACGGCGCAGAAGTCCATGCTCGCCCAATGGCTGGCCCTCAGCGGCATCATCGCCCGGGGGCGCGGCAATCGTGAACTGACGCTGCTCTATTGCACCGAGGCGCTGGAGAGCCTGCCGGCCAAACGCTACGGCCAGCGCCTGATGTGCCTCTCGACCTTGTCCAACCTGGCCATTGCCGATGGCGACTTGTGGCGTGCCCGGGGTTTGAACCGTGAGTCCCTGGAACTGGCGCAGCGCGTCGGCAATCCTTTGTTCGAAGCGTTGGCCCATTACGACCGCGCCCGGGTGTTGCAGGCGCGAGGGGAAATCCTGCGCTCGCTGGATGAAGTCCGCCAGGGCCTGCAACGCCTGCATGGCTTGTCACCGCAACGGCTCTACGCGGTGCGGGCCAGATTGATTTTGTACGAAGGTTTCCTGCTGGCCCTGCGCCTGCAACCACTGGCGGCCCGTTTGCGTTTGCAGGCGGGTTTGAGCGAAGCCCGGGCCTGTCGCGATATCAGCGTCTTGATCGGCCATTGTGTGATTGCCAGGCTCGAGGGCAGCAGCGGCGAATTCGCCAAAGCCTTCGCCGAACTGGCCGAGGCCGAACGGCTGATGCACATCTGGGATGTCCCGCCGATCTACTACCTGGCGATGATCACCCTGGTCAAATGCGAACTCTGGCTGGCCCAGGGCCGCACCGACCTGGCCGAAGCCTGGCTCGTGCGATTGGGCCAGACCTACAACGGCGAGCGCGCCGCCGCACCACCGGAATTCCATCCACAGCTGCCGCTGCACATCGAATTGCAGCAAGCGCTGCTTGATGCGATTCAGGGCCAACCGATGCTGGCGGAAGGGCGATTGAATGCGCTGCTGGAGCATGGACAGCAGACGGGGCGGCAGATGCTCAGCGTGATGGCGCTGACGCAGAAAATCACATTATTGCTGGCGGGCGGACGTGAGCCCGAAGCCCGCAAGGCGTTGGCGCAAGCGCTGGAAGCGGCGGCCGGTGGTGTGCTGCAACCGTTTGACGGATTGCTGGCCGAGCACCCGGACTGGCTGCGTGGGCAACTGCAACTCTGTGCGCCGACAGCGGTTTCGCAAAACCTTGTAGAAAAACTGCCCGCCGCAATTTCTCGTCCGGCGCTGGAGTTATCCCCAGGCGCGGAAAACCTCAGCACCCGTGAGCTGGCGGTCCTGCGACTGATCGCCCAAGGATGTTCTAATCAGGAAATCAGCGATCAGCTGTTTATCTCGCTGCACACCGTGAAAACCCATGCCAGCCATATCAACAGCAAACTGGGCGTCGAGCGACGCACGCAGGCAGTGGCGCGGGCGAAGGAGTTGGGACTGCTGGTTTAGCGCCGCAAGTGCCATGCCGACAAAACAAAAACGCCCCGAACCAGTCGGGGCGTTTTTGTTTGTTCAGGCTGCTGAAACCGTCACGCCACCAAATCGCTGGCGCTGAAGGTGTTCACACCGACCAGCTGGATTTCGAAGTCGGCACCTGCGTTGCCGCTCACATTCCCCGAAAGGATATGGTCGACGAAACGTAGCTGCCCGGCGCCACTGAAGTCACCGGCGCCAATGAAGGTGAAGCCGTTGACGCCATTGAGCAGCAGATTGGAATCGAACTGTGTCAGGTCAATCTTGTCGCCTTGCAGGGTGTTGAAGTCAGTGATGACGTCACGGTTGGTGCCGTTACCCATGTCAGCGACACTACTGAACACGAACTTGTCCGCACCGGCTCCCCCTGTCAGCGTATCCGCACCTGCGCCGCCGTTCAGACTGTTGCTGTCCGCATTACCGGTCAAGGTGTTGTTCAGGCTGTTGCCGGTAACGCTAAACGCCCCGGTGCCGAGCAATCGAACGTCCTCGACATTCAGCAGATTACTCAGGTTGAGATTGATGGCATTGTCCTGCGCCGTGGCGTTGTAGACCACGTACACGGTGTCCTTGCCTTCGTTGGCGTTTTCCTGGATGAGGGCCATTTCACCGAGCTGGTCGACGTCATAGATGTCGTTGCCCTTGCCGCCAATCATGGTGTCCAGGCCGGCGCGACCGTTGAGCTCGTTGTCGCCGTCGTTGCCGATCATCACGTTGTTCTGGGTGTTACCGATGGCATAGAGGTTGTCGGTGCCCGTCAGCGTGATGTTTTCCAGGTTGGCGCCAAGCGCGTAGTTGACCGAGGAGCGCACGGTGTCGATTTCGCTGGCCAGGGTGCTGGTTTCGCTGATGACATCGCCAACGTTGTCGATGATGTAGGTATCGTTGCCTGTACCGCCCGCCAGGTAGTCGCCGCCAATACCACCATCAAGGATGTTGTTGCCGGTATTGCCGATGATCACGTTGTTCGAGGCGTTGCCGGTGCCGTTGAGGTTGGCGGAACCCAGCAGGGTCAGGTATTCGAGGTTGGCGCCCAGGGTGAAGTCGACCGTGCTGGCGACGGCATCGATTTCCGAGGCTGAGGTGCCCCGTTCGATGACCACGTCACCGAGGTTGTCGACGTAGTAGCTGTCGTTGCCGGCACCACCATCCAGAGTGTCGGCACCCATGCCGCCGTCGAGAATGTTGCTGTCGGCATTGCCGATCAAGGTGTTGTTCAGGCTGTTGCCGGTGACGGTAAACGCGCCGCTGCCCAGCAGTCGAACGTCCTCGACGTTCTGCAGATTGCTCAGGCCCAGATTGATGGCATTGTCCTGCGCCGTGGCGTTGTAGACCACGTAAACGGTGTCTTTGCCCTCGTTGGCGTTTTCGTGGATCAGGGCCATTTCACCGAGCTGGTCGACGTCATAGATGTCGTTGCCCTTGCCGCCGATCATGGTGTCCAGGCCCGCGCGACCATTGAGTTCGTTGTCGCCGTCGTTGCCGGTCAGCACGTTGTCCTGGGTGTTGCCGATGGCATAAATGTTGTCGGTGCCCGTCAGCGTGATGTTTTCCAGGTTGGCCCCGAGTGCGTAGTTGACCGAGGCGCGCACGGTGTCGATTTCACTGGCCAGGGTGCTGGTTTCGCTGATCACGTCGCCGACGTTGTCGACGATGTAGGTGTCGTTGCCGGTACCGCCCGCCAGGGTATCAGCACCCAAGCCACCATCAAGGATGTTGTTGTCGGTATTACCTGTCAGTGAGTTGTTCAGGCTATTGCCGGTGACGTTAAACGTTCCGTAGCCCAGCACCACAACGTCCTCGATATTCTGAAGATTGCCCAGGTTCAGGTCGATGGCATGATCTTGAACCGTTGCGTTGTAGGTAACGTAAACGGTGTCCTTGCCTTCGTTGGCGTTTTCCTGGATCAGGGCCATTTCACCGAGCTGGTCGACGTTATAGCGGTCGTTGCCCTTGCCGCCAATCATGGTGTCCAGACCCCAACCGGCGATGAACGTGTTGTCGCCATCGTTACCGATCAGCACGTTATCCTGGTCGTTGCCGTAGGCGAACAGGTTGTCGTTGCCGGTGAGGGTGAGGTTTTCCAGGTTGGCACCGAGGGCGTAGCTGACCGAGGCGCGCACGGTGTCGATTTCGCTGGCCAGGGTGCTGGTTTCGCTGACGACGTCGCCGTCGTTATCGACGATGTAGGTGTCGTTGCCCGTGCCACCCGCCATGTAGTCGCCGCCCACTCCGCCATCGAGGATGTTGTTGCCGGCATTGCCGATGATGATGTTGCTCGAGGTATTGCCAGTGCCGTTGAGGTTGGCGGAGCCGAGCAGGGTCAGGTATTCGAGGTTTGTGCCCAGGGTGTAGTCGACGCTGCTGGCGACGGCGTCGATTTCCGAGGTCGAGGTGCCATTTTCGATGATCACGTCACCGGCGTTGTCGACGTAGTAGTTGTCGTTGCCGGCGCCGCCGTCCATGGTGTCGGCGCCGAGACCACCGTCGAGGGTGTTGCTGTCCGCGTTGCCGGTCAAGGTGTTGTTCAGGCTGTTGCCGGTAACGCTAAACGCCCCGGTGCCGAGCAATCGAACGTCCTCTACATTCTGCAGATTACTCAGGTTGAGATTGATGGCATTGTCCTGCGCCGTGGCGTTGTAGACCACGTACACGGTGTCCTTGCCTTCGTTGGCGTTTTCCTGGATGAGGGCCATTTCACCGAGCTGGTCGACGTCATAGATGTCGTTGCCCTTGCCGCCAATCATGGTGTCCAGGCCGGCGCGACCGTTGAGCTCGTTGTCGCCGTCGTTGCCGATCATCACGTTGTTCTGGGCGTTGCCGATGGCATAAATGTTGTCGGTGCCCGTCAGCGTGATGTTTTCCAGGTTGGCGCCAAGCGCGTAGTTGACCGAAGCGCGCACGGTGTCGATTTCGCTGGCCAGGGTGCTGGTTTCGCTGATGACATCGCCAACGTTGTCGATGATGTAGGTATCGTTGCCTGTACCGCCCGCCAGGTAGTCGCCACCTGTGCCGCCATCGAGGACGTTGTTGCCGGCATTGCCGATGATCACGTTGTTCGAGGCGTTGCCGGTGCCGTTGAGGTTGGCGGAACCCAGCAGGGTCAGGTATTCGAGGTTGGCGCCCAGGGTATAGTCAACCGTCGTGGCGACGGCGTCGATTTCCGAGGCCGAAGTGCCATTTTCGATGACCACGTCATCGGCGTTGTCGACGTAGTAACTGTCGTTGCCAGCGCCGCCGTCCATAGTGTCGGCGCCGATGAAGCCGTCGAGAATGTTGTTGCCATCGTTGCCGATCAGCACGTTGTTCAGGGCGTTGCCGGTGGCGTAGAGGTTGTCGGTGCCGGTGAGGGTGAGGTTTTCCAGGTTGGCCCCGAGGGTGAAGCTGACCGAGGCGCGCACGGTGTCGATTTCGTTGACCAGGGTGCTGGTTTCGTTAACGAAATCACCGACGTTATCGACGATATAGGTATCGTTGCCCGCTTCGCCCGCCAGGTAATCGCCGCCAAGACCGCCATCGAGGATGTTGTTGCCGGCATTACCAATAATCTGGTTGTTTGAAGCGTTGCCGGTGCCGTTGAGGTTGGCGGAGCCCAGCAGGGTCAGGTATTCAATATTGGCGCTCAGGGTGTAGTCGACCGTCGTGGAGACAGCGTCGATTTCCGATGCCGAGGTGCCACGTTCGATGATCACGTCACCGACGTTGTCGACGTAGTAGTTGTCGTTGCCGGCACCGCCGTCCATGGTGTCGGCGCCGAGGCCGCCATCAAGGGTGTTGCTGTCGGCATTGCCGATCAAGGTGTTGTTCAGGCTATTGCCGGTAACGGAAAATTCCCCGGTGCCCAGTAATCGAACGTCCTCGACATTCTGCAGATTGCTCAGCCCCAGGTTGATGGCATGGTCCTGCGCCGTGGCGTAGTAGACAACGTAGATAGTGTCCTTGCCTTCGTTGGCGTTTTCCTGGATCAGGGCTATTTCACCGGGTTGGTCGACGTCATAGATGTCGTTGCCCTTGCCGCCAATCATGGTGTCCAGGCCGGCGCGACCGTTGAGCTCGTTGTCGCCGTCGTTGCCGATCATCACGTTGTTCTGGGCGTTGCCGATGGCATAAATGTTGTCGGTGCCCGTCAGCGTGATGTTTTCCAGGTTGGCGCCAAGCGCGTAGTTGACCGAGGAGCGCACGGTATCGATTTCGCTGGCCAGGGTGCTGGTTTCGCTGATCACGTCGCCAACGTTGTCGATGATGTAGGTATCGTTGCCTGTACCGCCCGCCAGGTAGTCGCCGCCAATACCACCATCAAGGATGTTGTTGCCGGTATTGCCGATGATCACGTTGTTTGAGGCGTTGCCGGTGCCGTTGAGGTTGGCCGAACCCAGCAAGGTCAGGTATTCGAGGTTGGCGCCCAGGGTGAAGTCGACCGTACTGGCGACGGCATCGATTTCCGAGGCTGAGGTGCCCCGTTCGATGACCACGTCACCGACGTTGTCGACGTAGTAGTTGTCGTTGCCGGCACCTCCGTCGAGGGTGTCCGCGCCGAGGCCGCCATCGAGGGTATTGCTGTCGGCATTGCCGATCAAGGTGTTGTTCAGGCTGTTGCCGTTGACGGTAAATGCGCCGCTGCCCAGCAATTGAACGTTCTCGACATTCTGCAGGTTGCTCAAGCCCAGATTGATGGCATTGTCCTGCGCCGTGGCGTCGTAGACCACGTACACGGTGTCCGTGCCTTCGTTGGCGTTCTCTCTGATCAGGGCCAATTCACCTTTCTGGTCGACGTCATAGATATCGTTGCCCTTGCCGCCAATCATGGTGTCCAGGCCGGCGCGACCGTTGAGCTCGTTGTCGCCGTCGTTGCCGGTCAGCACGTTGTCCTGGGTATTGCCGATGGCGTAGAGGTTGTCGTTGCCGGTGAGGGTGATGTTTTCCAGGTTGGCACCCAAGGCGTAGGAGATCGAGGCGAGTACGCTGTCGACATCGCGCCCCCCTTGAATGGTTTCGCTGATGACATCGCCGACGTTATCGACGACGTAGGTGTCATTGCCCCATCCGCCTTCCAAGTAGTCGGCACCAGCGCCGCCGTCCAGAATATTGTCGAAGGAGTTGCCGATGATGCGGTTGTCCTGGGCGTTGCCTGTTCCGTTGAGGTCGCCGAAGTTCCCGAGGTTCAGGTTCTCGATATTGGCGCTCAGGGTGTAGCTGACCGTGCTGTTGACAGTATCGATTTCCGAGGCCGAAATGCCTCGTTCGATGATGACGTCACCGACGTTGTCGACCACATAGGTGTCGTTCCCGCCACCGCCGTCCATGGTGTCGGCACCCACGCCGCCGTCAATTACGTTGTTATCGGCATTACCCGTCAGGACGTTGTTCAGGCTATTGCCTGTCAGGTCGAACGAACCACTGCCCAGCAGCCGAATATTTTCGACGTTCTGCAGATTGCCGCGCAGGTCAATGGAGTCGACTCGAAAGTACTTGTCGTAGACGATATTGAGCGTGTCGATCCCCTCATTGGCGTTTTCCTGGACAAGCGTCAGTTCTCCTGCCTGGTCGATGTTGTAGATATCGTTGCCTTTGCCGCCAATCATGGTGTCCAGGCCGGAGCGACCGTTGAGCTCGTTGTCGCCGTCGTTGCCGATCATCACGTTGTTCTGGGCGTTACCGATGGCATAGATGTTGTCGGTGCCCGTCAGCGTGATGTTTTCCAGGTTGGCGCCAAGCGTGTAGTTGACCGAGGCGCGTACGGTGTCGATTTCGCTGGTCAGGGTGCTGGTTTCGCTGATGACATCGCCAACGTTGTCGACGATGTAGGTGTCGTTGCCCGTACCGCCCGCCAGGTAGTCGCCGCCGATGCCGCCATCGAGGATGTTGTTGCCGGCATTACCGATGATCACGTTGTTCGAGGCGTTGCCGGTGCCGTTGAGGTTCGCCGAGCCCAGCAGGGTCAGGTACTCGAGGTTGGCACCGAGGGTGTAGTCGATCGTGGTGGCGACGGCGTCGATTTCCGAAGTCGAGGTGCCGTTTTCGATGACTACGTCCCCGACGTTGTCGACGTAGTAGTTGTCGTTGCCGGCACCGCCGTCCATGGTGTCGGCACCCGCGCCGCCATCGAGAACGTTGTTGCCACTGTTACCGGTCAGCACGTTATCTTGGGTGTTGCCGATCGCGTAGAGGTTGCCCGTGCCGGTAAGGGTGAGGTTTTCCAGGTTGGCGCCGAGGGTGTAGTTGATCGAGGCGCGCACGGTGTCGATTTCGCTGGCCAGGGTGCTGGTTTCGCTGATGACATCGCCAGCGTTGTCGATGATGTAGGTATCGTTGCCTGTACCGCCCGCCAGGTAATCGCCGCCAATGCCGCCATCGAGGATGTTGTTGCCGGCATTACCGATGATTACGTTGTTCGAGGCGTTGCCGGTGCCGTTGAGGTTGGCGGAGCCGAGCAGGGTCAGGTATTCCAGGTTGGCGCCCAGGGTGTAGTCGATCGTCGTGGCGACGGCGTCGGTTTCCGAAGCCGAGGCGCTATTTTCGATGATCACATCACCGACGTTGTCGACGTAGTAGTTGTCGTTGCCGGCGCCGCCGATCATGGTGTCCGCGCCGACGCCGCCGTCGAGAACGTTGTTGCCCGCATTGCCGGTCAGGACGTTGTTGAGTTCATTGCCGTTGAGGTTGAGACCGGCAGTGCCCAGCAGCGTGCCGTCTTCGATGTTGGCGCCGAGGGAATAACTGACGGCTGTGCGAACCTCGTCGCGACCTTCGTTCGCCAGTTCGACCACGGTGTCATCGAGGCCGCTGACGAAATAGATGTCGTTGCCCGTGCCACCGCTCAGGGTGTCGCTACCGGCACCGCCATCCAGCACATCATTGCCGGCGCCACCCTGAAGGTTGTTGGCGAAGGCATTGCCGACCAGGATGTTGTCCTGGTTGTTGCCCAGCACATCGAAGGCGCCCGCACCATTGAGGGTGACGTTTTCGAAATTGCCCAGCGCGCTGCTGGTCAAATCGATGAGGGTGTTGCTCGCCACATCATAGGTGAGGATGAGCGTGTCGAAACCCTGGCTGGCGATTTCCTTCACCAGGTTCAGTTCACCGGCCTGGTCGATGATGTAGGAGTCGTCACCTGCGCCACCGATCAGGGTGTCCAGGCCGCCCATGCCGTTGAGAATGTTGTCGGCGTTATTACCGGTCAGGACGTTGTCCTGGCTGTTACCGGTCGCATTGATCGTGCCGGTACCGGTCAGCTCGAGGTTTTCCAGGTTGGCGCCGAGGGTCCAGCTCAGCGACGCTCTGACCGTGTCGATCTCGGTGGCCAGGGTGCTGGTTTCGCTGATGACATCGCCCAGGTTGTCGACGACGTAAGTGTCATTGCCCGCGCCGCCAATCAGGGTGTCGGCGCCTGTATCGCCGTCGAGAATGTTGTTGCCGGCGTTACCGGTAATTACGTTGTTCGAGGCGTTGCCATACGCATTGATGTTGGCGTTGGTGAGCAGCGTGAGATTTTCGACGTTGGCGCTGCTGACGAGGTTGTAGGTGACGGTGGAAAAAACCGAGTCGATTTCCGTGGCGGACGTGCCGGTTTCGACGACGACGTCATCACGATTGTCGACGTAGTAGGTATCGTTACCCGCGCCGCCATACATGGTATCTACGCCTTCACGGCCATCCAGGACGTTATTCAGGGCATTGCCTTTCAAGACGTCGTTGAATGTCGAGCCGATGGCGTTTTCGATCTTGGTGCCATAGGCAATCGCCAGGCCGCTGTTGAAGTTGTTGACGGTCCCGCCGGTGTGCTGTTCGAAGTACACGCCGATTGAACTGAACGCGCCCTCGTTCAAGTCGAGGTTGACCGAATTCAGTTGGTTACTTGCGTCGATTGTGTCGGTACCACCTGAGTCCCAGATGGTTTCGAAAATCTTATCGTAGTAATTCCAGCTATAGACGTTGTCGCCGGCGTGCCACTGCGTGTTGGCGCCATACAAGGCCTGTATCGCGACGATATCCAGCAGCATGGGGGTCGTAGGTTGGTACGAATAGTTGTTGTTGTAGCTCATGACCGTATAGCGGACGTCGTCCAGCGAAGGGTCAAGTATCGTGGTGTTCAGCGAGTTCGCCGAGAACGGGTGTTTAAGCCCGATGGCATGACCGATCTCGTGGATATAGGTCATGTAATCGTAGGAGCCGTTGATCGAGAACTCATTGGCCGGATCGCCGATCCAGACATCCCCGCCGTTAGGCCGGCTCGATGGCGTGTAGGCCCAGGCGGCCGCCTGATCGCCCATATCCGCGTAGCCACCAAAGCGCAGGTCGCCGACGTTCGAGATGTTGTCGGTGGTCTGGGTGAAATTGATATTGGCGACCGAACTCCAGGAGGCTAACGCCCTGATGATGCCGCCACGCTGATCCAGCGACAGGTCGTACATCGCCTTGTATTCATTATCGGCGCTGTAATTGGTGGCGAAATAGGAGGTGCTCGCGAACATGAAGCTGTAGGTCAGGTTGGTCGGCCCGCCATTGATGGAACCCTGCCAGTAGGTTCCGGACAGCAAACTGTCGACAGCTTTTACGCCGGTCAGCGAAGAATAAGAACTAGGGGTAGAACCTGTTGGAGTAGGCATGCGAAATTCCTGAGCGCGCTGCGGCCCTTCCTGGATGCGACCGCTACAAAAGTATGATTCTGCACCAGAATCGATACGCTTGACATCATTTGGCCAGTACTTTTTTATTTGATGGCGTCAAATAACTGGCCGGCGCTCTGTATCGGCGAATGACGTAGAATTCTGAAGCCAGCGTCACTGCCGTCCGTCCAATACAGGCCATCGATTTTCATGAGCGCTCCAACCCCTGCACTGATCCGCGAAACTTTCCCCGTCGGCCCGCTCCAGTGCAACTGCACCATCATCGGCGACCCCATCAGCAAAAAAGCCATCGTGGTCGATCCCGGCGGCAATCATGAGCTGATCCTCGCCCGTCTCGATGCGTTGGGCCTGAAAGTCGTCAGCATCATCCACACCCACGCGCACCTCGATCACTTCCTGGCCTCCGGGCAGCTCAAGGAAAAAACCGGCGCGACCCTGCACCTGCACAAAGAAGATCAGTTCCTGTGGGACAACCTGGAGATGCAATGCCAGATGTTCGGCGTGCCGTACACGCCTGTACCGTCGCCGGATCGCTGGTTGGCCGACGATGAAGAGCTGGCATGCGGCTGCGGCGTGGCGATTCATACGCCGGGGCATACGCCAGGTTCCATGAGCTTTTGGTTTTCAGAGGCTAAGCTGCTGATTGCCGGTGACACGTTGTTTCGTCGCGGGGTAGGGCGCACGGATTTGTGGGGTGGCGATCAGGCGACCATCGTGCGGTCGATCAAGCAGCGGCTGTACACCCTCGACGAGGAAGCCATCGTGGTGACCGGGCATGGTCCGGACACGCGTCTGGGCGATGAAATGCGCGAGAACCCTTTTGTGCGGGCCTGAATTGTAACCAGTGGAATTTTTACTCGCGCAAATGATCCAACGCCCGCAAAGGCTGATGCCTAAGTCCGTTGCACCTCAGAATGCAAAAAGTAGGAGCTCTTCATGTTCACCAAGCAGCGTTTGATTATTGTCGCAACTGCTGTGGCCTTGTTGTCTGGCTGCGCTTCACCTAATCCTTATGACAATCAGGGACAGGCCGATGGCGGTTCCCAAGGCGTGAGCAAAACCGCCAAGTACGGTGGCCTGGGTGCCCTGGCTGGCGCACTGGCCGGTGCCGCGATCGACCACAACAACCGTGGCAAAGGCGCACTGATTGGCGCTGCGGTGGTGGGGGCTTCTGCGGCCGGTTACGGTTACTACGCCGACCAGCAAGAGAAAAAGCTGCGGGCCAGCATGGCCAACACCGGCGTTGAAGTGCAGCGCCAGGGCGATCAGATCAAGCTGATCATGCCGGGCAACATCACGTTCGCTACCGATTCGGCGAACATCGCCTCCAGCTTCTATCAGCCTCTGAACAACCTTGCAGGCTCGCTCAAGGAGTTCAGCCAGAACCAGATCGAGATCGTCGGCTACACCGACAGCACTGGCAGCCGTCAGCACAACATGGACCTGTCCCAGCGTCGGGCCCAGAGCGTGGCGACTTACCTGACATCCCAAGGTGTGAGCGGGACTAACCTGTCGGCACGCGGTGCCGGACCGGATAACCCGATTGCCAGTAACGGCGACGTCAATGGCCGGGCGCAGAACCGTCGGGTCGAGGTCAACTTGAAGGCGATTCCGGGTCAGCAGTATCAGCAGCAGGGGCAGCCTGTTCAGCAGTACCAATAACAAAACCTGTGGGAGCGGGCTTGCTCGCGAAGGCGGTGTGTCAGGCGACATTAATGTGACTGACACTCCCTCTTCGCGAGCAAGCCCGCTCCCACATTTGCCATGCATTCCCCTGTTGGAGCGAGCCTGCTCGCGAAAGGGCCGGTACAGACAACCCAACAATCACCCACAAAAAAGCCCTCGGACAATCACTCATCCGAGGGCTTTTTGCGTAGCGCGAAACCTGATTACTTCTTCAGGCCGTAATGCTCATCGAGCATGCCCGGCGCGTTCGGGGCTTTGGGGGCGTAGTCGCGAGGCGGTTCCTGATTGCGCGGTGGCGTCAGGCGTTCCCGTGGTGCCACGGTCGCGTCGGCGTGCAGGGCGGCCAGCAAGCGTTGGCGAGTCTGCTCGTCCAGGGCCAGGCGATTGGCACCCTCGGCGAGATGATCCTGCACTTCCTGATAGCTCGCAGTCAGTTTCTTGACCAGTGTGGCGGTGCTGTTGAAGTGGGTAACCACCTCGTTCTGATAACTGTCGAAACGTTCCTGAATATCATCCAGCTGACGTTGCGTGCGGTTAGGCGCGGCGTTCGGCACCAGACGAGCGACCAGGAATCCAATGGCGACACCCACAACCAGGGCAAGAGTCGGCAACAACCAAACTAAGAGCGAGTGTTCCACGAGTCCTTCCTCTATAAACGGCTTTGCTTTACGTTAACGGCTCGAACCTGCGCTGTATACCGCGATTCACTCGCAATAGATTGGCACAGACAATTTGCTAGACGAGTCGACCCGATTCGAGGTCACGGAGTTCCTTCCTTGCTTATGCGCGAAACCCCTGTAGTGATTGATGGCCCCGTCGGCCAACTGGAAAGTTTGTACCTGGATAACGAGCAGCCGCGCGGCATTGCGCTGATCTGCCATCCGAACCCGGTGCAGGGTGGCACCATGCTCAATAAAGTGGTGTCGACCCTGCAACGCACCGCCCGCGACGCCGGTTTGGTGACCTTGCGTTTCAACTACCGTGGCGTTGGCGCCAGCGCAGGCAGCCACGACATGGGCACCGGTGAAGTCGACGATGCCCAGGCGGCCGCTGAATGGTTGCGGGCCAAGCACCCGGAATTACCGTTGACGCTGTTCGGTTTCTCCTTCGGCGGTTTTGTCGCCGCCAGCCTCGGTGGACGCCTGGAGGCGCAGGGCGAACAACTGAAACATTTGTTCATGGTTGCGCCCGCAGTCATGCGTCTCGGCGATCAGGATCAACTGCCGCAACACGGCGAACTGACCCTGATCCAGCCAGAAACCGACGAAGTCATTGATCCGCAGCTCGTCTACGACTGGTCCGACAAACTCGATCGCCCCCATGAGCTGCTGAAAGTGGCAGAATGCGGACACTTTTTTCATGGCAAGCTGACCGATCTCAAGGATCTGATCCTGCCGCGTCTTTCGAATTGATTGCAGTCTGACAAGCGATTACCCATGACGACTCGTACCCGTATCCTCACCGGCATCACCACCACCGGCACGCCGCACCTGGGCAACTACGCCGGCGCCATCCGCCCGGCGATCCTGGCCAGCCGTGACAGCAATGCCGATTCGTTCTACTTCCTGGCCGACTACCACGCCCTGATCAAATGCGATGACCCGCTGCGCATCCAGCGCTCGCGTCTGGAAATCGCCGCGACCTGGCTGGCCGGTGGCCTCGACGTCGATCGCGTGACCTTCTATCGCCAGTCCGACATCCCGGAAATCCCCGAGCTGACTTGGCTGCTGACCTGCGTCGCCGCCAAGGGCCTGCTCAACCGCGCCCACGCTTACAAGGCTTCGGTGGACAAGAATGTCGAAACCGGCGAAGACCCGGACGCCGGCATTACCATGGGTTTGTACAGCTACCCGGTGCTGATGGCTGCGGACATCCTGATGTTCAATGCGCACAAGGTGCCGGTCGGTCGTGACCAGATCCAGCACGTGGAAATGGCACGAGACATCGGCCAGCGCTTCAACCACTTGTTCGGTCAGGGCAAAGAATTCTTCACCATGCCGGAGGCGCTGATCGAAGAGAGCGTCGCCACGCTGCCAGGCCTCGACGGTCGCAAGATGTCGAAGAGCTACGACAACACCATTCCGTTGTTCAGCAGCGCCAAAGAGATGAAGGACGCGATTTCGCGGATCGTCACCGACTCCCGCGCGCCGGGCGAAGCCAAGGATCCGGACAATTCGCACCTGTTCACCCTGTTCCAGGCGTTTGCCACTCCAGCGCAGTCCGACGAATTCCGCAGCGAACTGCTACAAGGCCTGGGTTGGGGCGAGGCGAAGAATCGTCTCTTCCAATTGCTTGACAGTGAGCTGGGCGAAGCCCGCGAGCGCTATCACCAGTTGATCGAACGCCCGGCAGACCTGGAAGACATGCTGCAGATCGGCGCGAAAAAGGCTCGCTCGGTGGCCACGCCTTTCCTGCAAGAACTGCGCGAAGCGGTAGGCCTGCGTTCTTTCGTCGCTCAGACTCAAGTCGCAGCGACGACCAAGAAGAAAGCTGCGAAAGCCGCGCGTTTCGTCAGTTTCCGTGAAGACGACGGCAGTTTCCGCTTCCGTCTGCTGGCGGCCGATGGCGAGCAACTGCTGCTGTCGCGCAACTTCGCCGACGGCAAAACTGCCGGCCAGGTGACCAAGCAATTGCAAGCGGGCCAGCCTCTGGACGTGCGCAGCGAAGACCTGAGCTTCAGCGTCTGGCTGGAAGGCGAGTGCGTCGGCGACAGCCCGACCTTCGCTGACAGCGCCACTCGCGACGTCGCCATCGACGCCCTGCGCGTTGCGTTGACGCCGGTTCAGGAATAAATCAGCGGCTCGACCCGACCAAGGGCCGATTGCCATTCCCACGGGCCGTCGCTACAGTGACGGCCCGTTTTTGTTGCCTTGCTAACGAATTATGACGCCCCTAGAACGATATCAAGCTGATCTGAAACGCCCGGAATTCTTCCATGACGCCGCCCAGGAAACTGCGGTGCGTCATTTGCAGCGCCTGTACGACGATCTGGTCGCGGCCTCGCAGAGCAAGCCGGGCCTGTTCGGCAAGCTGTTTGGCAAAAAAGACCAGGCGCCAGTCAAGGGCCTGTACTTCTGGGGCGGCGTGGGTCGCGGCAAGACCTACCTGGTCGACACCTTCTTCGAAGCCCTGCCGTTCAAGGAAAAGGTTCGCACTCACTTCCACCGCTTCATGAAGCGTGTGCACGAAGAGATGAAGACCCTCGGCGGCGAGAAAAACCCGCTGACCATCATCGCCAAGCGCTTCTCCGATGAAGCCCGGGTGATCTGTTTCGATGAATTTTTCGTCTCCGACATCACCGACGCCATGATCCTCGGCACGTTGATGGAAGAGCTGTTCAAGAACGGCGTGACCCTGGTCGCGACCTCGAACATCGTGCCGGACGGCCTGTACAAGGACGGCCTGCAACGTGCGCGCTTCCTGCCGGCCATTGCGCTGATCAAGCAGAACACCGACATCGTCAACGTAGACAGCGGCGTCGATTATCGTCTGCGTCACCTTGAGCAAGCCGAGCTGTTCCACTTCCCGCTCGACGAAGCGTCCCACGAAAGTCTGCGCAAAAGCTTCCGTGCCCTGACGCCGGAATGCACGGCCGCCACCGAAAACGACGTGCTGATGATCGAAAACCGCGAAATCCGAGCCCTGCGCACTTGTGATGACGTGGCCTGGTTCGACTTCCGCGAACTCTGCGACGGTCCGCGCAGCCAGAACGATTACATCGAACTCGGCAAGATCTTCCACGCCGTGTTGCTCAGCGGTGTCGAGCAGATGAGCGTCACCACCGACGACATCGCCCGACGCTTTATCAACATGGTCGACGAGTTCTACGACCGTAACGTGAAGCTGATCATTTCTGCCGAAGTCGAGCTCAAAGACCTCTACACCGGCGGGCGCTTGAACTTCGAATTCCAGCGTACCCTCAGCCGTCTGCTGGAAATGCAGTCGCACGAATTCCTGTCCCGGGCGCATAAGCCGTAGGAAATTTCGGAAAACAAAAAGGGCCTGCAATGCAGGCCCTTTTTTGTGCGCTGAAGATCCCCTGTGGGAGCGGGCTTGCTCGCGAAAGCGGTGTATCAGTCGACATCAATGTTGAATGTCATTCCGCATTCGCGAGCAAGCCCGCTCACACATTATTGGATCTCTGTTGTGTCAGGCAGCCTGCTGAAACTGCTGCCGATACTGGTTCGGCGACAACTCGGTGTGCTGGCGGAACAGCCGCGCAAAGAAACTCGCATCGTCGTAACCCACCTCATAACTGATGGTCTTGATGCTCTTGCGGCTGCCGGATAACAAGCCCTTGGCAGTCTCGATGCGCAGGCGTTGCAGGTAATGCAACGGCTTGTCGCCGGTGGCGGTCTGGAAGCGGCGCATGAAGTTACGGATGCTCATCCCGTGTTCGCGGGCCACGTCTTCGAAGCGGAATTTGTCGGCGAAGTGTTCTTCGAGCCAGTGCTGGATCTGCAGGATGATCACGTCCTGGTGCAGCTTCTGCCCGCCAAAACCGATCCGCCCTGGCGCGTAGCTGCGCTGCACTTCATAGAGAATGTCACGGGCCACGGCCTGAGCGACGTTGGCGCCGCAGAATCGCTCGATCAAGTAGATGTAGAGGTCGCAGGCCGAGGTCGTACCGCCGGCGCAATACAGATTGTCCGCGTCGGTCAGGTGCTTGTCCTGATTGAGTTGAACCTGCGGGTAGCGCTCGGCAAACGCGTTGAAGAAACGCCAGTAAGTGGTCGCTTCCTTGCCATTCAGCAGCCCAGCCTCCGCCAGCCAGAACACCCCGGTGGCTTCGCCGCACAGCACCGCGCCGCGGGCGTGTTGCTCGCGCAGCCACGGCAGCACCTGTGGATAACGTTTGCACAGTGTTTCGAAATCGTCCCAGAAGGCCGGGAGGATGATGATGTCAGCGTTTTCGAGGCCACCGTCCACCGGCATGACCACATCGCTGAAGCTATTTACCGGTTTGCCGTCGGGGCTGACCAGCCGGGTTTCGAACGCCGGTGTCAGGCCGTGGCCCAGTTGTTTGCCGTAGCGCAGGCTGGCCAGATGGAAGAAATCCTTGGCTTGCATGAGGGTGGAAGCGAAAACCCGGTCGATAGCCAGGATGCTGACGCGCCGCAAGGGCGTGGAGACTTGGTTAGACATAATTCAACTTTATTCTTATAGGGGAAAGTGGTCACCAGACGGCTGGATCGTCTTATTTTTTGTCTGATGTGTCCAGTGTCCTGTATCGGAAGCGGGGCTTAGTCTCTGAAGGTCATTTCCTTTTAACAATAACGACAGGTGCCCCATGATTCCCAGAACCTTGTTCAGTTCCGAGCACGAACTTTTTCGCGACAGCGTGAGAACGTTCCTCGAAAAAGAGGCCGTGCCGTTCCATGGGCAATGGGAAAAACAGGGTTACATCGACCGTCAACTCTGGAACAAGGCGGGGGAGGCGGGGATGCTCTGTTCGCACCTGCCGGAGGAATACGGTGGGCTGGGGGCGGACTTTCTCTACAGCGCGGTGGTGATCGAAGAGGTCGGTCGACTTGGTCTGACCGGGATCGGTTTCTCGCTGCATTCGGACATCGTGGCGCCGTACATCCTGCATTACGGCAGCGAAGCGTTGAAACACAAATACCTGCCGAAACTGGTGTCTGGCGAGATGGTCACGGCGATTGCCATGACCGAGCCGGGCGCCGGTTCCGATCTGCAAGGGGTGAAAACCACGGCGGTGCTGGACGGTGACGAATACGTGATCAACGGTTCGAAAACCTTCATCACCAATGGCTTTCTCGCGGACCTGGTGATCGTCGTTGCCAAGACCGATCCGAAGGCCGGCGCCAAGGGCACGAGCCTGTTTCTGGTAGAAGCCAACACGCCGGGCTTTGCCAAGGGCAAGCGTCTGGAAAAAGTCGGCATGAAGGCCCAGGACACGTCGGAATTGTTCTTTCAGGATGTACGAGTACCGAAGGAAAACCTCCTGGGTCAGGCCGGGATGGGCTTCGCCTACCTGATGCAGGAACTGCCGCAAGAACGTCTCACCGTTGCTGTCGGCGGACTGGCTTCGGCCGAAGCCGCGTTGCAATGGACGCTGGAATACACCCGAGAGCGCAAGGCGTTCGGCAAGGCGATTGCCGACTTCCAGAACACCCGCTTCAAACTGGCAGAGATGGCCACGGAGATTCAGATCGGCCGGGTGTTCGTCGACAAATGCCTGGAACTGCACCTGCAAGGCAAGCTCGACGTGCCGACAGCGGCGATGGCCAAGTATTGGGGCACTGACCTGCAATGCAAGGTGCTCGACGAATGCGTGCAGTTGCATGGTGGTTACGGATTCATGTGGGAATACCCGGTGGCCCGGGCGTGGGCGGATGCGCGGGTGCAGCGGATCTATGCCGGCACCAATGAGATCATGAAGGAGATTATTGCGCGGTCGCTTTGAAGATTTTGTGAATTCGAGATCGACTTCGCGAGCAAGCCCGCTCCCACATTTAACCGAGTTCTCCCAGAAGAATGAGGTCGAATGTGGGAGCGGGCTTGCTCGCGAAGGCTTTTTACCTCTCAATCAAGGCGCAGGATTCGGGTGGTCCTTGTGAATCGCCTCGATCCCCGCGAGCACTTCATCGGAAAGTTTCAGCTCGAAACTCGCGATGTTGCTGTCCAGTTGCTCCAGCGTCGTCGCCCCGATGATGTTGCTGGTCACGAACGGTTGCTGGGTCACGAAAGCCAGCGCCATTTGCGCCGGGTCCAGACCATGTTCACGGGCCAGTGCCACATAACGGCTGCAGGCTGCTTCTGACTGTGGGTTGAAATAGCGGCTGAAGCGGCTGTAGAGGCTCAGGCGGCCTTTTGGCGGACGCGCGCCACCTTCGTACTTGCCCGACAGGAAACCGAACGCCAGGGGCGAGTAGGCGAGCAGGCCGCACTGTTCGCGAATGGCGATTTCCGCCAGTCCGACTTCAAAGCTGCGGTTGAGCAGGTTGTAGGGATTCTGGATCGACACCGCGCGCGGCCAGCCACGGGCTTCGGCCAGGGCGAGGAAACGCATGGTGCCCCACGGGGTTTCGTTGGACAGCCCGATGTGGCGGATCTTGCCGGCCTTGACCTGTTCGTCCAGCGCTTCGAGAGTGTCCTCCAGCGGTGTCAGGTTGGCTTCGATCTTGTGCTTGTAGCCCAACTGACCGAAGAAATTGGTGCTGCGTTCCGGCCAGTGCAATTGATAGAGATCGATGTAGTCGGTCTGCAAGCGCTTGAGGCTGGCGTCCACGGCTTCGGTGATGTGCTGGCGGTTGTGGCGCAGGTTTTTGTCGCGGATGTAGTCGATGGTGTTGCCGGGGCCGGCGATCTTGCTCGCCAGGATCCAGTCGGCACGATCACCGCGACTCTTGAAGTAATTACCGATATAGCGCTCGGTGGTGGCGTAGGTTTCGGCCTTGGGTGGCACCGGGTACATTTCGGCGGTGTCGATGAAATTGATCCCGGCGCTCTTGGCCCGTTCAATCTGGGCGAAGGCCTCAGCCTCGCTGTTTTGCTCGCCCCAGGTCATGGTTCCGAGACAGATTGCACTCACGTTCAGATTGGTTCGGCCTAGCTGGCGATAGTCCATCGGGTGCTCCTTGGGCAAAACAATCATAAAAGCAGGTTGAAATATTTTTCGCAATCTGCATAATTGCGCACCTCTTTCTGCAGTGGAAGTGATGCGCGGAAACAGTACAGCGCGACTGGTTTGTCGTCGACGCTGCAGGTCAGACCCTGGGTCGTCTGGCCACCGAAATCGCGAGCCGTCTGCGTGGCAAGCATAAAGCTGAGTACACTCCTCACGTTGACACCGGCGATTACATCGTCGTTATCAATGCCGAGCAGATTCGTGTAACTGGTGCTAAAACCACCGACAAGATCTACTACTCCCACTCCGGTTTCCCGGGCGGCATCAAGTCGATCAACTTCGAAAAGCTGATCGCTAAAGCCCCTGAGCGCGTGATCGAGACCGCGGTTAAAGGCATGCTGCCTAAGAACCCGCTGGGTCGCGACATGTATCGTAAGCTGAAAGTCTATGCGGGCGCTGTACACCCTCATACTGCTCAGCAGCCCCAAGAACTGAAGTTTTAACGGAATAGTTCATTATGTCGGCGACTCAAAATTACGGCACTGGCCGTCGCAAGACCGCAACCGCACGCGTTTTCCTGCGTCCGGGTACTGGTAACATCTCCATCAACAACCGCACCCTGGAAAATTTCTTCGGCCGCGAAACTGCCCGCATGGTAGTTCGTCAGCCGCTGGAACTGACTGAGACTGTCGAGAAATTCGACATCTACGTCACCGTGATCGGTGGTGGTGTAAGTGGTCAAGCTGGCGCAATCCGCCACGGTATCACTCGCGCACTGATGCAGTACGACGAAACCCTGCGTGGCGCTCTGCGCAAAGCTGGCTTCGTTACTCGCGATGCTCGTGAAGTTGAACGTAAGAAAGTTGGTCTGCGTAAAGCGCGTAAGCGTCCGCAGTACTCGAAGCGTTAATTCGCTTCCACGTTCAAAAGAACGCCCAGTCTCCTCACGGAGCTGGGCGTTTTTTTATGCGTGCGATTTCTTAAAGAATTGCGCTGTGACAACTTGCCACATCCGTAGAGCCCCTATACTGCAAGGCTTGGCAGTGGAGCCCTTGGGTAATTACCTTGTCAGAATTGGGGCTTTTCATTACCATTCGGCAAAATTTTTATAAGTACATAGATTTACTTAGTAGATGCCTGATTTAACAGGCCACAAAGCTGATGGGAGAGGACTGAATGAGCAATGACGGCGTGAATGCAGGCCGGCGTCGCTTCTTGGTAGCAGCCACATCCGTGGTGGGTGCTGCAGGAGCGGTGGGGGCTGCGGTCCCGTTCGTGGGGTCATGGTTTCCCAGTGCCAAGGCGAAAGCCGCAGGTGCACCGGTGAAAGTGAATGTCAGCAAAATCGAGCCAGGCCAGCAGATGATTGCTGAGTGGCGCGGCCAGCCAGTATTCATTGTCCGCCGAACCGCGGAAATCCTGGGGAATCTGAAGAAGATCGAGGGCCAGCTGTCTGACCCGACCTCCAAGAACTCGACACAACCGACCTACGTTGATCCAGAAACGCGTTCGATCAAGCCAGAGGTCCTGCTGCTGATCGGTATCTGCACACACCTGGGTTGCTCGCCGACCTTCCGCCCTGAAGTGGCACCTGCTGATCTGGGCAAAGACTGGGTAGGTGGTTATTTCTGCCCTTGCCACGGTTCCCACTACGATCTGGCTGGCCGCGTCTACAAGTCGCAACCTGCGCCTTTGAACCTGCCAGTTCCCCCGCATTCCTATGAGACCGATGAGATTATTGTCATTGGCGTCGATACGGAGAAAGCGTGATGAGCAAGTTCATGGATTGGGTTGATGCGCGCTTTCCCGCGACCAAAATGTGGGAAGACCATCTCAGCAAGTACTACGCCCCGAAGAACTTCAACTTCTTCTATTTCTTTGGTTCCCTCGCACTGCTCGTTCTGGTCAACCAGATCGTTACCGGTGTCTGGCTGACCATGAGCTACACCCCATCGGCGGAAGAGGCGTTTGCCTCCGTCGAATACATCATGCGCGACGTCGAGTACGGCTCGATCCTGCGTCTGCTGCACTCCACCGGCGCTTCGGCGTTCTTCATCGTGGTCTATCTGCACATGTTCCGTGGCTTGCTCTACGGTTCGTACCATTAGCATCGTGAGCTGGTGTGGGTC
>NZ_JBIWEL010000033.1:70544-78369 GCF_044762525.1 Pseudomonas sp. NPDC096950
GCGCTGATGGCTGAAGCCTTCATTGGTTACCTGCTGCCGTGGGGCCAGATGTCCTACTGGGGGGCTCAGGTGATCATCTCGCTGTTCGGTGCGATCCCGGTCATCGGCAACGACCTGACCCAGTGGATCCGTGGTGACTACCTGATTTCCGGTATTACCCTGAACCGCTTCTTCGCCCTGCACGTCGTGGCCCTGCCGATCGTGATTCTCGGCCTGGTGGTGTTGCACGTCTTGGCGCTGCACGAAGTCGGTTCGAACAACCCGGACGGCGTGGACATCAAGAAACACAAGGACGAAAACGGCGTACCGCTGGACGGCATTGCCTTCCACCCGTACTACACCGTGAAAGATATCGTCGGCGTGGTGGTGTTCCTGTTCATCTTCTGCTCGATCGTGTTCTTCTTCCCGGAAATGGGCGGTTACTTCCTCGAGAAGCCGAACTTTGAAGTGGCGAACGCCTTCAAGACCCCAGAGCACATTGCTCCGGTCTGGTACTTCACACCGTTCTACGCGATCTTGCGGGCGATTCCGGACAAGCTCATGGGCGTCATTGCCATGGGGGCGTCGATTGCCATGCTGTTCGTCCTGCCGTGGCTCGACCGCAGTCCCGTCAAGTCCATGCGTTACAAGGGCTGGCTGAGCAAGATCTGGCTGTGGGTGTTCTGCATCTGCTTCGTGATCCTCGGCATCCTGGGCGTATTGGCTCCGACTCCCGAGCGCACGCTGGTGTCGCAGATTTGCACCTTCCTGTACTTCGCCTACTTCATTCTGATGCCGTTCTACACCAGGCTCGAGAAGACCAAACCGGTTCCGGAAAGGGTGACTGGCTGATGAAAAAGCTATTTGCTGTATTGATTCTTGCTGCTCTGCCAGTGTTCTCCTTCGCAGCCGAGCACGGTGGCCCGGAGCTGGAAAAAGTCGACATCGACGTTTCCGACAAGGCGGCCATGCAGGACGGCGCACGTACGTTCGCCAACTACTGCATGGGTTGCCACAGTGCCAAGTTCCAGCGCTATGAGCGCGTTGCCGACGACCTGGGGATTCCTCACGATCTGATGCTGAAAAACCTGGTGTTCACCGGCGCCAAGATTGGCGACCACATGAGCATCGGCATGCAGCCTGCAGACGCCAAGACCTGGTTCGGGGCGGCACCGCCGGACCTGACCCTGGTGGCTCGCGTGCGTGGCACTGACTGGCTCTACGGCTACCTGCGTTCGTTCTATGAAGACCCGACGCGTCCTTGGGGTGTGAACAACAAGGTATTCCCGAACGTCGGCATGCCTAACGTGCTGGTCGGCCTGCAAGGTCGCCAGGTGGTTGGCTGCAAACAGGTTCAAATCGTCGAGGACGGCAAGAAGCAGTATGATCCGCTGACCGGTACGCCGCTGACTCATGAAGCGTGCGATCAGCTGACCATCGTGCCGAAGAGTGGTGCCCTGAACGAAGAGCAGTTCGATGAGAAGGTCAAGAATCTGGTAACCTTCCTCGCTTACTCGGCTAACCCGGTAAAGCTGCAACATCAGCGCATCGGCACCTATGTATTGCTCTACCTGGCGTTCTTCTTCGTATTCGCATATCTGCTCAAGCGTGAATACTGGAAAGACGTCCATTGATAAAGCTGTAAGCAATTGCTGTTAATCGCGCGCGCCCAGGGGCGTCTCTGAAGGTGTAACGAGTCTGGTAAGCCAGGCGTTACGGGAGGCGTCCTCTGGGCGCGCGCGTTTTTCCGCTTCCGATAATTTCAACAAGCGAGGAGGACCGCCATGGGCGTGACCAATCGGTTGGCCTGTTACTCCGACCCCGCCGACCACTATTCCCACCGAGTACGCATCGTACTTGCAGAGAAGGGTGTCAGCGCCGAGATCATTTATGTGGAAGCTGGCCGCCAGCCGCCTAAACTGATCGAAGTGAACCCTTACGGCAGCTTGCCCACCCTGGTCGATCGTGACCTGGCGTTGTGGGAGTCGACCGTGGTGATGGAATATCTGGATGAGCGTTACCCGCACCCGCCTTTACTGCCGGTTTATCCTGTGGCGCGTGCTAACAGCCGTCTGCTGATTCATCGTATTCAGCGTGACTGGTGTGGCCTGGTGGATCTGATCCTGGATTCCCGGTCCAAGGAAGCCGCCCGCGTCGTCGCTCGTAAAGAGCTGCGCGAAAGCCTGACTGGCGTGTCGCCATTGTTTGCCGACAAGCCGTTTTTCCTCAGCGAGGAACAAAGTCTGGTGGATTGCTGCCTATTGCCAATACTCTGGCGATTGCCGATTTTGGGTATTGAACTGCCGCGGCCTGCCAAGCCGCTGCTTGATTACATGGAGCGCTCTTTCGCGCGTGAGGCTTTCCAGGCGAGTCTGTCTGGTGTCGAACGCGATATGCGCTAAGGCTTAAGGAGCCGCTATGAACTCCAGTCGACCTTATCTGGTCCGCGCGCTCTACGAGTGGATTGTTGATAACGATTGCACCCCGCACATGCTGGTCAATTCCGAATATCCGTCGGTGCAGGTGCCTCAAGGTTTTGCCAGTGATGGGCAGATTGTCCTGAACGTATCGCCGGCTGCCGTGCGTCATTTGCACATGGACAACGAAGCGGTCAGCTTCGAGGGGCGCTTCGGTGGCGTGCCGCACACCCTGTTCGTGCCTATCGCTTCGATCCTGGGTATTTACGCCCGGGAGAACGGTCAGGGCATGGTGTTTGATCTGGAGTCGCCTATGGAAGACGACGAAGAGATCGAGCCGGATGATGATGTCCCGCCACCCGACAACGAACCGCCGCGTCCCAGCGGTCGACCTAGTTTGAAGGTCGTGAAGTAATAAAAAAGGCGATCCGGATGGATCGCCTTTTTTGTGCGCGCAACAATCAATGTGGGAGCGGGCCTGCTCGCGAAAGCGGAGTGTCAGCCAACATCATCGTTGAATGTTAAACCGTCTTCGCGAGCAAGCCCGCTCCCACAAGGGTGTCAGTCGATGTACTCAAACAACTTCACGATTTTCTGCACACCGGAAACGCTCTGCACCAGGCTGGTGGCTTGATCGGCTTCCTTCTTGGTCAACAGACCCAGCAAGTAGACGATGCCATTCTCGGTGACAACCTTGATGCGCGAGCCCGGGATGTTCGGGTCGGTGAGCATCTGGGTCTTGATCTTGGAGGTCAGCCAGGTGTCGTTCTGGCGGGCAAGGAAGCCGGACGGTGGCAGGACTTGCAGTTCGTTATGAACCTTCTTCACGCGCTGGACGGCGGAAGCAGCCTGTTCGGCCTTGGCCTTGAGGTCTGCGGTCGGCGTTTGCCCGGCCAGCAGCACCACGCCGTTGAAACTGGTGACGACGATGTGCGAATCGTTATCCAGTGCCGGATCGGCCTTGGCGACGTTCACGCCGACCTTGGTGTCGATCAGGGAGTCATCGATTTTGCTGCCGAAGGTGCGCGTGCCGCGGTCATCTTCAATCGGCGCTTCACGGCTGGCTTTAACCACCGAGGTGCAGCCGCTGATGCCGAGGCACAGGGTCAAGGCCAGAAGGCCTAGGCGATTAGGGGTCATTCTTCACTCCCGAACAGTTGGCTGTCGATCAAGTCGCAAAGGCAATGGATCGCCAGCAGGTGGACTTCCTGAATACGTGCGGTGACATTGGCCGGTACGCGGATCTCGACGTCTTCAGGCAAAAGCAGCGACGCCATGCCGCCGCCATCGCGACCGGTCAATGCTACGACAATCATTTCGCGATCATGTGCGGCCTGGATCGCTTGAATTATGTTCGCCGAGTTGCCGCTGGTGGAAATCGCCAGCAATACATCGCCCGGCTGGCCGAGGGCACGGATCTGTTTGGAGAAGATTTCGTTGTAGCTGTAGTCGTTGGCGATCGAGGTGATCGTCGAGCTGTCGGTGGTCAGCGCGATGGCTGGCAGGCTCGGGCGTTCGCGTTCGAAGCGGTTGAGCAGTTCCGACGAGAAGTGCTGGGCGTCACCGGCGGAGCCGCCGTTGCCGCAGGAAAGCATTTTGCCCTCGTTGAGCAGGGCGTTGACCATCACCTGGCTGGCTTGCTCGATGTGCGGTGCAAGTACGTCCATCGCCTGTTGCTTGGTGTCGATACTGGCCTGAAAAAGCTGGCGAATTCGGGATTGCATGTCCATCTGTGTGACCTTAATTAGCGCGGCTACTTGGCACATGAATGTGCAGCCCGCAAAGCAAAGAGCAAAAGTGTTGGGTGAAGGTGTCCGGTTCGGGGTGCAAGCGATCAGCTGTCGAAGGCATTCTGCAACCAGTTCAACTGATCAAGGTTGCTGTCGATGGCAACCACGTCGAAACGGCAAGGGGAATTGGCCCAACGCGACTCGCGCTGAAGAAAATACTGCGCGGCGAAAATCAGTTTCTGCCGTTTGCGCCCATCGATGCTATCGAGCGCGCCACCCCATTGAGTGTTTTTTCTGTAGCGGACTTCAACGAATACTACTGTATCGCCATCAAGCATGACCAGATCAAGCTCGCCGCGTTTACACAACCAGTTCTGCGCCAGCAGGCGCAGACCCTGTTGTTGAAGATGCTCGAGCGCATGGCGCTCGGCATCCTGACCGCGTTGCTGGCGTGACCTGTCAGGCATCAGTGCGGAGTGTCCGGCAGGCGTTGAACCTGACCATTGACGAACTGTGCCCACGGCAACTGGCGTACCACACGTTGGTTTTGGGTCATGCCGAGGCTGCCCGATTGACCTTCGATGCGGCTGTCCGGCAAGGCCTTGAGTTGCCCCAGGCGCGGTGCCAGGCGATAGGCATCAACACCCATCGCGTACAGGCGGCCGAGGCTGCCACCGGCCTGTGGCCATTGTGCAGTGACCTGTTTGCGCAGCGGATCGTTGGCATCCAGCAACCATGGGGTTTCGCAGAAGCGAACGCCGTTCATGTCGTTGTACTGGTTTACGTCACCGCTGGCGCTGAACACGTGGGACGTCGCGTAGACCGGCACGTCACCGGCGTACTGGAAGTTCAGGGTCGGCTTGATCTGTTGCGCCTGTTGCGGGGTGGCCGCCAGGAAGATGAACTCGATGTCCTGACGACGGGAAGGTTGCGCGGCAACTTGCGAGCCAACGGTGCTCTGCAGGGTTTTCGCACGGCCTTCGCTCTGGCGCAGCTGGAACATGTCGGCGATTTGCTGGGCCAGTTGCACCGGTTGGTCAACGCGTTCGGTGGCAACAATGCTGCCGCCGTTGGCTTGCCAGTCCTGGCTGAAGGCTCTCAGGACACGATCGCCCCATTCGCCTTTCGGCACCATGATGGCAGCGCGATGCAGGCCATCGGCGCGAGCGCGGCGGGACACTTCGCGAGCTTCGTCTTCAGCGGCAAGACCGAACTGGAACAGCTGCGCCGGACCTTGTTCGCCTTCGCTGTAGTTCAGCGCCAGGGTAGTGATCGGCAATTGCGGGCGAGCGCTGAGTTGTTTGACCAGCGGCTTCTCCAATGGACCGACGACCAGTTGCACGCCATCGGCCTGGGCCTTGCGATAGAACTCGTCCATCGAGGTCAGCTTCGAGGTGTCATAGAACACAATGGCTGGCGGCTTCTGCCCGGCCTGTTGCGCCTGGTAGTGAGCGGCCATGAAGCCATCACGTAGCGCCTTGCCGACCGACGCCAACGGGCCGTCCTGCGGCAGCAGCAGAGCGATCTTGCCCAAGGGCTGGCTGGCCAGTTCCTTGAGTTTGGTCAGCGGCAGTGGCAGTTGCAGCGCGGCCGGGTGCTTTGGATTCTGTGCGCGCCACGCGTCGATCGCGGCTTGCTGTTGTTCCAGGGTGCCGGCGGTTTTCACTGCCAGGGCCAGGCTCATCCAGCCGCCGAGGTCATCGGTGGTGGTCGGCTGCAATTGATCGGTAGGCAGCGAGGCGATCAGGGTCCAGATCGCTTCGTGGTTTTTTGCAGCGGCTTCGCCTTCGAGCATCGGCGCAATAAAGATGCGCTCCCGTGCGGCGGCGAGGGTCTGGCCATCGGCTTCAAGAGCGCGGGCGTGAACGGTACCGGTGCGGACCTGTTGCTCGACTGGCAATTCGCCCAGGCGTTGCAGGCTCGGATGACTCAAGGCCGTCAGCGCCGCTTTGGGCTGATTGCGCACCATGGCCAGTTCCGCCGCCAGGGTGCTGGCGAAGACCTGTTGGCCAGGCTTGAGTTGTTCCATCGGTACCTGTTGCAGGATTTGCGCGGACTGGCCGGCATTGCCCTGACGATAAGCCAGGTCTGCCGCGCTCAGGCGAAACAGTGCAGCTTGTTCCGGCGTTTTGCTCTGGGCAGCCTTTTCGAGCAGTTGCTCGATAGTGGCATCCGGGGGCCGTGGAAGTTCGCCAAGGCTGGAGGAGGGCGAGCTGGCGCAAGCCGCCAGCAAGGCAGCGAGGCAGAGGGCAGTGAACAGCCGCAGGCAAGCGATCATGTAGTGTTCCCGATACTCGATCAAATTAGCGTGGAATTGTACCCAAGCACTGGCCGGGGCGCGATGTTACTGGCGTGAATCGATCAATTTAGCTCGTGCAAATGTTGCAGCACTGCACAAAAGGCCCCGAAACCAAGGGTGGCTCGCGCGCGTCGCAAGTGTCACTACGCGCTACAATGGCGACTTTTACCGATCATGAGGTGTGCGCTTTGACTGCTCCAGGTGCTTTGAATTCCGCTGCTGGCTCGCTTTATGTGGTGGCGACGCCCATCGGCAACCTGGACGACATCAGTGCCCGTGCGCTGAAAATCCTGCGTGAGGTGGCGTTGATTGCCGCCGAAGACACCCGTCACTCCCAGCGTTTGATGCAGCACTTCGGCATTCCGACCCCGCTGGCGGCTTGCCATGAACACAACGAACGGGATGAAGGTAGCCGCTTTATCACGCGCCTGCTGGCCGGCGACGATGTGGCATTGATCTCCGATGCGGGGACGCCGCTGATTTCCGATCCGGGCTATCACCTGGTACGCCAGGCGCGTGCGGCGGGGATCAATGTGGTGCCGGTGCCGGGCGCCTGTGCGTTGATCGCGGCATTGTCGGCGGCGGGTCTGCCGTCGGATCGCTTCATCTTCGAAGGCTTTCTGCCGGCCAAGGCCGTGGGCCGTCGGGCTCGTCTGGAGCTGGTCAAGGAAGAGCCGCGCACACTGATTTTCTATGAGGCTCCGCACCGGATCCTTGAGTGCCTGCAAGACATGGAGCTGGTGTTCGGTGGCGAGCGCCCGGCGTTGCTGGCCCGGGAAATTACCAAGACCTTCGAAACCCTTAAAGGGTTGCCGCTCGCCGAGTTGCGCGAATTCGTCGAGTCCGACAGCAATCAGCAGCGCGGTGAATGCGTGGTGCTGGTGGCCGGTTGGTCCGCGCCGGAGACGGAGGACGCCGTCAGCAGCGAAGCGATGCGCATCCTTAATTTGTTGCTCGAAGAAATGCCGCTCAAGCGCGCCGCAGCGTTGGCGGCGCAAATTACCGGCGAGCGCAAGAATGTGCTCTATCAAGTCGCTCTGGATAAACAGAAGGGCGAGTAAAAACCCGACGCGCAGGCGTGGCTGGCGGCTATTAGCGCTTGTTCTTCGGCCGCTCTGCCGTTAACCTTCGCGGCGGAGAGTCGATTGGACAGTCGCTGCCCTCTATGAAAATTAGGGGGGGGAGGAAAGTCCGGGCTCCATAGGGCGAAGTGCCAGGTAATGCCTGGGAGGCGTGAGCCTACGGAAAGTGCCACAGAAAATAACCGCCTAAGCGCTTCGGCGCCGGTAAGGGTGAAAAGGTGCGGTAAGAGCGCACCGCACGTCTGGCAACAGCCCGACAAAACCGATCATGCCCGCCAACGCCCGCTGCTTGAAAGCCCTCAAGGCCCGGAAGTGGTG